>NZ_JBPLBA010000176.1:0-32217 GCF_054039375.1 Desulfomarina sp.
AAAATGATCTAACTGAAGAAGAACTCCACACTATGGAGTTGATTACACTGAAGAGCAATGAAGTTGTTTTTCTCAGGAATTGCCAGGAACCTGTTTTGAGGAAAATTCCGCAGGATGATAAAACTGCAACAAAAGCATCCGTTATAACATCCGTTATAAGATTGGTAAGGAAACACCGGGAAGTAAGAATTTCTCCTCATCATTCCCAAAAAAATCACGAATCACGTCCAAACAGAAAAAGGGGTTACGCCACAAAATGACGTAACCCCTAAGAACTCAAATGGTGCCGGGACCAGGAATCGAACCAGGGACACACGGATTTTCAGTCCGTTGCTCTACCGACTGAGCTATCCCGGCACCGTTATGGAGACGCTTTTTTACCCGACTTCGCATCGGGTGTCAATACCTTTTCTTTTTCTTTTTTCTTTTTCACCTGAATTCTGCAGCCGGCAGGTTCAGAATCCGCGCCCGCCTGCCGGATATGCAAGGTTCATATGCCTGATTTATCTGTAAATCTCCGGCTGCGAATTGTACTGCCGGAGTCGGGATCTTCATGGGCTTTTTGTATCCACTGGGCATAAACGGCCGAGCCATGACATCCGGCCATGCCGGTTTATCAGAACAATGCCCAACTCCCCTCTACAGATCATCGTGTATGGATAATCCACCCAGATCAAGATCAAAATCAAGATCAGCATCCATATCCATCATCTTTGTCTTAGGACCCTGTTCTTTTTCCACACCATCAAGAACATCGGAAAAATCTATCTCATCCAGAGAGAGAACTATTTCCTCTTCATCTGGCGACAGGATTTCCTTCACAGCAGGTTTCTCCACACCCAGATCCAGTTCAAGCCCATCAAGACTTATTTCAAGAGAGTCAAGATCAGTGACGGGATCCATTTCCCCGGTAGATGCTGGTGGAGCCAGGTCGGACAAATCAGCCAGCTCGTCTGGGAGCTCTATTGCAAGCTCATCCCCTTCCCCGGCCTCAAATTCATCCTCTCCATCAACAAGTTGAAAATCCCCGGAAGTATCCTGATCCGCTTCATTTTCTTCAATCTCACTTGATTCAACTGTAATTTCCCCTTCATCAGTGTCGAAATCAAGGGAAACATCCTCCTCATCAAGATCAATACTCAGGCCGTCCTCATCAGTATCAAGGGATATTTCAAACCCGTCTTCCTCATCTTCTCCCGGTTCAGTTTCAGCCGGTTCCAGTTCTACTTCCCGGTCAGAGTCTTCTGTAAAAAGAACTTCCAGGTCGGCATCAAGAAAATCATCATGTTCAGTCAACTCTTCGCCGGAATCACCATATTCCTCGGTCAAACTGTCTTCTGACTCCCGATCGGAATTGAGATCCAGGTTCAAAAAGGAAGGTGGGTTTACGGCCAGAACCCCTCCCTGCAGCTGGTCAGCCACCTCTTTTATATTCTTTTTACATTTCCGGCAAACTTCGAGATAATCAAATGAAATATATCCACATTTAGGACAACGCATCAGTCACAACCTCTTGGAAAACGGTCTGTTTTATTGTCGGGATAGTAGTGCCGGCCTGCAACCTGCAGGTGAACAGACACCCGCAACTGTCCCCCAGTATCGGTCAGTTTCATCATCTGTCAGTTATTATCACACATTCAGAGTGAAAAAATCAAGAAGTATTCACAACACATTTTCTCTTAACATCCTGTATCAACAGAAACTTTCGAAATCCCCCCAACCCCTTCCCCGAAAATCGTGATCAGAACGACCAGTCCATACCGATATCACAGGAAGGTGCGGAATGGGTCAGTGCGCCGATTGAAATAATATCCACCCCGCAGCCGGCAATGGCTTCCACAGTGTCAAGATTCACTCCGCCCGATGCTTCCACCATGGCCCGGCCATCTATGAGTTGAACAGCATTTTTCATCATTTCCGGAGACATATTATCGAGCATAATGATATCCACACCACAATCCAGACACTCCCTGACCTGGTCCAGGGTATCGGTTTCCACTTCGATACGTATGGTATGGGGAGCCATTTTCCGTACCCTGGCCACAGTTTCCCGAATCGAGCCACAGGCGGCAATATGATTGTCTTTTATAAGAACCCCGTCAGTAAGATTAAACCGGTGATTTGTACCACCTCCGACCCTGACTCCATATTTTTCCAGCACACGCAACCCCGGTGTTGTCTTCCTGGTGTCAGTGATTCTCACGGGATAGTCTTTCACCTTTTCAACAAAACGGGCCGTCAAGGTAGCGATGCCGGAAAGACGCTGAAACAGGTTCAGAGCAACCCGTTCCGCCTTCAGCAGATCGACAACAGGTCCACTTACTGTCAGCAGAATATCTCCCGCGGAAACCCGTTTTCCGTCTTCTGCGGGATCCGCGGCAATTATTGCCGGGTTCTGTACACAAAACACTTCTGCAGCCACCCTGCCTGCCCCGGCCACGACAAAATTTTCCCTTGCCACCAGCCTGGCACTGCCCTGGTCTTCGCCGGAAAATATGGCCTCCGAAGTAAGGTCTCCCCGGCCCACGTCTTCCGCGAGAAAGGATCTGATCATTCCATGCAGCAGGTTTCTGTCCATTTCCATCTTATCCCCACCTTATGCCAGTGACTGCAGCCTGGCCACAGCCTGGCTGATCTTGGCCATCTTACCATCAAGGGCCGCTTTCTTTTCGCGTTCTTTCGCCACAACCTTTTCAGGGGCATTCGCCAGAAATTTTTCGTTATTGAGCTTTCCCTCCACCTGCTTCAGTTTCGCCTCAACCTTCTTTCTCTCCCGTGCCAGTTTTTCCAGCTCACTGTCGATATCCACCAGTCCCTTCAGGGGTACAAATATCTCAATATCGTTATAAATGTAGGTTGCGGCATCCGCTGGTTTTTCCAACTCATTCCCCACAGTAAGACTGGCTAATCTTGTCATGTCCCCGATGGCGGATTCATAGGAAGAGATAAGTTCAGCCCGGCTTTCATCAGGACAGATCACAAAGGCATCAATTTTTGTTGACGGATGTACTTCCGCTTCAGAACGAATATTCCGGATCCCGCTGATTATTCCCATCAGCAGTTCCATTCCGGCAACAGCCTCATCGTCTTTCCATTCTTCCCGGACTGCCGGAAAAGGACTGAGGGTCAGCGGTCCGCGCTCACCCGGCAATACCGACCAGATCTCTTCCGTGACAAAAGGGGTTATCGGATGAATGAGCGCAAGGAATGTTTCAAGAACAACCAGCAGAACGCCTTTAGCCTCTTTTTTCGCCTGTTCAACACTGGAAAACAGATCAGCCTTGATCCATTCCAGATACCAGTCACAGAATTCATGCCAGATAAACTGGTAATTTGCGGAAGCGACATCATTAAACCTGTATTCATCGAGACCGGAGCGAACCTCTTCAACAGTATCGGCGGTTCTGCTGAGAATCCACCTGTGGGCAAGGGACAGTTTTTCAGGAGCACGAACAACGTCCCTTATTGAATCGCTGCAGTCATTCACATGCATCAGGGCAAACCGGGCCGCATTCCAGATCTTGTTGATAAAATAACGATACCCTTCAATCCTGTCTTCATCCAGTTTGATTTCCCTACCCTGGGCAGCAAAAGCAGTCAGAGTGAACCGCATGGCGTCCGTACCGTACCTGGCCATTACTTCCAGGGGATCAATGACATTGCCGGTGGATTTTGACATTTTCTTTCCATGCTTGTCCCTTACAAGGGCATGCAGATAAACATCCCTGAATGGTACTTCATCCATGAAATGCAACCCCATCATCATCATCCTGGCGACCCAGAAGAAGAGAATATCAAAACTGGTGATCAGGACAGAGGTCGGATAAAACGTTGTGAGCTCCCTTGTGTTCTCCGGCCAACCCATGGTGGAAAACGGCCAGAGCGCCGAAGAAAACCAGGTGTCCAGCACATCGGTTTCCTGAACAAGATTTCCGGAAGAGCACTCCGGGCAGGAGGTCGGGTCCACCGACTCCACGATCAACGCCCCACACTCCTCACATGTCCAGGCGGGAATCCGGTGTCCCCACCAGATCTGTCGGGAAATACACCAGTCCCTTATGTTGTCCATCCAGCCATAAAAGGTATTGTACCAGGTCTTCGGGTAAATGGTGATCCGGCCGTCACGAACCGCATCCACGGCTTTTTTCGCCAGAGGCTTTACGGAGACAAACCACTGCAGGGAGGTAATCGGTTCAATAACCGTGCTGCAGCGATAACAGTGGCCGACAGCATGATCATATTCTTCTGTTTTCTCAAGAAAACCCTGCTTTTCCAGGTCAGCCACCACGGCCTTTCTGCAGGCAAACCGATCCAGACCCGCGTATTTGCCGGCGGCCTCATTCATCACTCCCCTGTCATCCATAACCTTGAGCTGCTCAAGAGAATGGCGCAGACCGATTTCGTAATCATCACGATCATGGGACGGGGTTACCTTCAGAGCCCCTGTACCGAATTCCCGCTGGACATGGTGATCAAAAACCACGGGGATAATCCGGTCGCTCAGAGGCAGCCTGATACCCACCTCAGCCAGGTGGCTGTACCGCTCATCATCGGGATGCACCGCCACCCCGGTATCCCCAAGCATTGTCTCAGGCCGTGTCGTGGCAACCACCACGTGTCCTGAGCCGTCGGCAAAGGGATAGCGGATGTGGTAGAGTTTGCCCTTTGTATCCTCATGGTCGACTTCATCATCAGCCAGGGCGGTATGACAGCGGGGGCACCAGTTGACTATATAATCACCTTTGTAAATCAGTCCCTCTTTATACAACCTGACAAAAACCTCCCGAACGGCCGTGGACAACCCATCGTCCATGGTGAATCGCTCCCGTTCCCAGTCACAGGAAGAACCGAGTTTCTTCAACTGGTTGATAATGGCTCCACCCTTTTCCCGACGCCATTCCCACACCTTTTCAATGAATTTTTCACGCCCCAGGTCGTGTCTGCTTTTCCCTTCCGTCGCCAGCTGGCGCTCCACGACATTCTGAGTAGCAATCCCGGCGTGGTCCGTACCGGGCACCCAGACACAGTTGTCACCACACATGCGATGGTAACGGGTCAGGATATCCTGCAGGGTGTTATTCAGGGCATGCCCCACGTGAAGAACACCGGTTACATTCGGTGGCGGAATCACTATTGAAAATGCTTCTTTTCCCTCTTCCATCTTCGCGGAAAAGCAATTGTTTTCCTGCCAGTAGCGAAGCCACTTTTCTTCCACTTTGGCAAATTCATACCCCTTGCTCAACTGATTGTTGTTTCTCGTCGTCATAAACAAATAATTTTAGTTATATTTTCAGTCAGTTCTCCTGCAACCTCTTTATTTTACAGATAAGTGCGGAGCTGCCGTCGGATCATTTTTCGCCGGATATTGAAACACAGTTTTGAAAACTAACTTTGACGGGAGTTTAATTCAACCAAAATCCTGAACTTCAGGAAATGAGGCTTTTTTTCTGACTGCCCGCAAAACTCGGCCTGACACTTTTTCCCTGCTGCCAAAAAGCATAAATGTTCCGTCCATTCCCCATAAAAACATCACATTTATGTTTACAACCGATTATAATTTTTCTATATCTTGAACCACATTCATCATACGCCAGTCTTTTCTTTTTTCGCACATTTTATTTTAATTACGAGGTACTGTATGAAACCACACCGTTTCAAACATCTGATTCTCTCCATTCTGGTTCTTTTTTTCCTGTCTTCAACCGGCAATGCGACGGGAGTTTCAACTCCAGTCCCGGCGAAGAATGCAATCTGGACATGGGCTGATCAGTTCGAAAATCAACATGCCGTATTTCTCTCCAGGCAATCCGGAGACAAATGGGAAGAACCTGTTAAAATTTCAAATAACGAAGCATTAAATGTTGTACCCGCAGTCACAAGAACCACGACCGGCGATCTCTGGGTTGTCTGGTCTGCTTTTGACGGACACCAGTCATTTCTGCTGTTTAAAAGATTTATTGACAATGAATGGACTGAAGAAACAACTTACTATACCGGGTTGAGTTCAAATACCGCCCCATCTGTTGTCATTGACAACTCTGGAACAGTATGGCTGGTATGGGCCGGATTTGACGGCATCAGTGATGAAATCTTCTACGCCACCTGGAATGGAACCGAATTCGGTCCTGCAATATCCATCACCTCCAACGATGTCCCGGATATTCTCCCCGTTCTCGGATTTGACAGGGAAAGCAATTCCCTGTGGATCCAGTGGAAACAGTTCAGTAAAGACGGCTACATCCCCTTCCACAGCAGCTGGACCGGAACAGAGTGGAGTGAACCGACACCTGTTTCACTGAAGCCTGAATCTGCGAATCCTGTGAAACAAATCGTTTTCAGAACAACAGCGGAAGGAGTTGAACCGGCAGCAGTTCCGGTTGAAAATCAGCAGGTGATAGATGTCCCTCCTTTTGTGTCCAGCCCGGAATCAGCCTCCATCCACATTCCGGATCACGAGATCCAGTCTCTCCCATTGAGAGAAATGAATGTTATCACTGATTGAACGGGACCTCAATCCAGCACTTCAGAAAAATGAAAACCACTTTTAACACCGGACAAAAGATGAACACAAAAATACTCTTCTTCCTCATTTCACTGACTCTGGTCTCAATCTCCTGCCCGGCAACGGACAGCAACAGTGCAACCATCATTGCCTTCGGAGATTCCATCACCGCCGGACACAGCAGCCGTTCCGGCGGATATCCCCCAAAACTCAACAGCCTGCTGAACGAAAACAATAAACCTTCAATAGTCATAAACAAAGGTGTTTCCGGAGAGAAAACCCCGGAAGGTGTCGGCAGAATCGGTGGCGTTCTGGCAGGCACACCAGCCAACCTCATCCTGATCATGGAAGGCACAAACGATATTCGAGGCGGTCTCTCAGTGGAAACGACAAGACACAACCTTGAATCCATGATTAATCAGAGCAAGGCCGCCGGCGTAACTCCAATACTTGCCACCCTGACCCCCAGTGACAGAAACGGATCGGCCACAGTCATCCCCAATTACTGGAATCCCATGATCAAAAGTCTTGCTTCCAGTACAAGTATTCCCCTTGCCGACCAGTATGCGGCAATTCTTCCCACGTGGAGCTCATCCAATGCCGACGGACTTCATCCTAATGATACCGGCTACTGGACCGTGGCAAGAACCTGGTACGGCGTTATCGCCCCCATGATCTCTTCCACCGGCGAAGTCAATGCCGGAGGCGGTGGAGGCGGCAGCTCCGGTCCCTGCTTTATCGCCACAGCAGCTTTTGGGTCACCGGTAGAAAAACATGTCACCCTGCTGAAAGAATTTCGGGACAATTTTCTTCTTACAAATACACTGGGAAAACTGTTCGTTAAAACCTATTATGCTCTCTCCCCGCCGGCAGCCCATTTTATCAGCCAACATGAGAACATCAGGCAGATCATCAGGATACTGCTCTACCCTCTGGTGGGATTAAGCTATGTTCTGCTCAAACTTAACCTGGCGACACAGCTTTTCATCGCGTTCATCCTTACAGGAGGGCTGGGATTTTCAATGCTCTTTCTGAAACGTAAAATCCGGACAGTGCAGCAATAAAGCAGAATTGGGAAAAAGTTGTTATTCAGTGTCTGTTCAGAAGTGAGGTTTTTTGTTCGAGATCAAGACGCATGGAAAATTTTACCGCAGGTATAGAGTTGATATTCCGAGTATAAAATTTTTCGGGCAAAAAGACCAACTTTGGACAGGCACTATTTAACGCTCCACGGCTCCGGCAGAAAAATCGTTTCATAGACCGACAGCGCATAGCGATCCGTCATGCCGGCAATATAATCACAGACCCGACGGTGGGCGTCTTTTTCATCAACCCACCCGCCCCCGGTTGAGTTTTTTTCAATTCGTCCACCACGGACCCTTACAATCCCATTCTCCATAAAATAATTATACAGGTCCCGGATGATACGCCGGGCCTTTTCGAACTCGGCATGTACCTTGTAATAGGTATATACATTATCGTAGAGAAAAGAGCGCAGATCAGAAATGGCTTCCAGCATGATATCACTGATATGCAGGTCACCGTCATCGGCAGAAAGTGTCTCAACAATCAGGTCACGAACCATGGCTTCTATCCTTTTGGAATGCCTGTCCCCGACAATGTTTTTTATTTTAACAGGCAGATCCTCCTCTGCCAGAATTCCTGCACGGAGGGCATCATCCAGGTCATGGTTGACATAAGCGATTATATCCGCGAGCCTGACAACCTGTCCCTCCAGTGTCACCGCTGTTTCCGATTTCTGCTTCGGCAGGATATCGGCCCGCCCCTTGGAATGTCGGACGATACCGTTTCGCACTTCGAAGGTGAGATTCAACCCCTTACCGTCATTTTCCAGAAAATCAACAACCCGAAGGCTGTGAACATAGTGACGGAAACCTCCCGGATGCAGTTCATTCAGGGTTGCCTCTCCGGCATGACCAAAGGGTGTATGCCCCAGGTCATGCCCCAGGGCAATGGCCTCGGTCAGAGGTTCATTGAGACAGAGAGCGGAGGCGATAGTTCTGGCAATCTGTGACACCTCAAGAACATGGGTCAGCCTTGTGCGATAGTGATCTCCTGTGGGAGCAAGAAACACCTGGGTCTTGTGTTTCAATCGTCTGAAAGTCTTAGAATGGGTTATTCGATCACGGTCCCGCTGAAAAGGCAGACGGATATCGCACATATCCTCTTCCTCCTCCACCTGACGACCCGAGGAATTCTTATTCAATGCTGCAAAAGGAGAAAGGATGTTTTCTTCTCTCTCTTCCAGTTGTTTTTTAATAGATCTCCCAATCACTGGTATAAATGACATATTCTCTCTCCTTATGCCGCTCTCTGCCGAGGTCTTTCCCTTCCTCTGTTTACGGTTAATGAGGAAAACATATATAATTTGCAATTTCAATGGTTTGAACAGATACACATTGACCAGGTTCACGAATGTGCATAAATCCACCATAAAGAGAGCCTGAAAGAGTTTAATTCTTTACAGTCATATGTTTTATATTTTATACTGTTTGTCTTTCTTCTGTTATTCACTGTTCTCAGGCCTGGAGAAAAAACATGAACAAAAAGCCACTTCTTCTTTTTGTTGTTCTGCTCATGCTTTTCCTGGGAAATTATTTCGTCAGGCAGAACAACAACTCTCCCGCTGATGGACCATCATCCACAATACTTTCAGCATGGAACAATCACACCGGTAATATTCAGGTAAGCGGCAGCGGCAGGGTTATCAAACTGCTCCCGGATGATAACCGGGGAACAAGACATCAGAAATTCATCGTGAAAGTGGACAGGGATCTGACCGTGCTCATCGCCCACAATATTGATCTTGCACCACGGGTAAAAGGATTGAAAAAAGGTGACACTGTCTCCTTTTACGGTGAATATGAATGGAACAAAAAGGGTGGTGTCATACATTGGACCCACCATGATCCCGGGAAAAAACACCCGGATGGCTGGCTGCAGCTTAACGGCAGAAAGTACTGGTGACCGGCAAATAAAACAGAGAAATGCCTTAAAAAGTAACTCCTCAAAGGGATAATAACTCTGTCATTTTGTTACCTGTGAGCAATTACCTCGAAACAGCCGGCTCCCTGTAACCAGTTGCGATCAGAGAGGAAGCTGAAAATATCAACAACTCATGTGAGGTGCTCCATTGAAACAGTATTGCCGCCATGATTCACCCATCGGCACCCTGCTCCTTATTGGCGAAAACGGGGTTCTGGAAAAACTGCATTTTCCCCGCTCGGCCCGGAATATCACAATCGAACACACCTGGCAGGAAGACTGTAAATCCTTTTTACCTGTAACAGACCAGTTGACTGCTTATTTTGCAGGTAATCTCCGAACATTTACTGTACAAATGCACCTGCAGGGCACCCCGTTTCAACTACAGGTGTGGGAGGAACTCCGAAAAATCCCCTACGGCAGGACCGCCAGCTACGGAGAAATTGCAAAGCGAATCGGTAACCCGAAAGCCTGCAGGGCCGTTGGCGGAGCCAATAACAAAAACCCCATCCCCATTATCATTCCCTGCCATCGGGTAATCGGCCAAGACGGTTCCATGGCAGGATTCGGTGGCGGCCTTGATTTGAAAAAAAACCTTCTGCAACTGGAAAAGGCACCTGTGGTATCCGCCGGATGAAACGCTCGGTTCGACAAAATGAATCCCGACTGCGACAATCCAACCCTGTCAGAAATTAATTTATATAAACTTTTCAAGTTATTACACAAAAAAAACATCCACAAAATCGTCAAGGATTCAAGGAAAAGAAACCAATGCTGCAATTTAATAATGTAATGGAAGTGTTCAAACTGCTGGATAAAACCAATTGCAGAAAATGCAGGGAAAAAACATGCATGGCCTTTGCGGCAGCCGTTTTCAAGGGAGAAAAACGATTGGACGAATGTCCTTTTATCAGCAGAGATACGGCAGCATTATACGGGCCACCCAGAACAAACAGAAACAGTCCGGAAATTGACCTGGAAGAGAGTATTGCAGCCATGCGAAAAACAATCCGGGGACTTGATCTTAAAACCAGGGCGGAAATAATCCAGGGAGTTTTTCACAATGAAAGGCTTACCCTGAAAATAATGGGAAAAGACTTTTCCGTGGACAGTAACAGTTCAATTTACACCGATCTCCATGTCAATAACTGGGTTGTCATCTCCAGTTTCAACTATATCATTCAATGCAAGGGTGTTCCTGTACGAAACGAATGGGTTCCCTTCAGGGAATTACCGGGAGGACTGGACTGGTACCGCCTTTTTGGCCAGCAGTGTGAAAAACCACTGAAAAACCTGGGAGACACCCATCCTGATCTGCTCAAGGATCTTGTCGATCTTTTCAGCGGGAAACATGTAAGCGAGCAATTTCAATCCGATATTTCCGTGGTTCTCTCCCCTCTTCCACTGGTTCCCATGCTCATCTGCTACTGGGAGCCGGAAGACGGTATGGAATCCAGCCTGAACCTCTTCTTTGATGCAACAGCGGGCCACAACCTGGGGATAGAAGGGGTTTACCTGCTGGGTGTCGGCATAACCCAGATGTTTGAAAAACTGGCACTGCTGCATGGATTCAAGAATCACTGAACCTGTGGAACAACTCCGACCCTGTCAATCACGTCTCTTATTGTTGTCCTCAGTGTTTCTGCCGAGACGGGTTTCATAAGAAAGGCGGATATACCAATCTCCCTTGCCTTCTTTTCATTTAGAAGAGAGCTGTGCCCGGTACAGATAATAATTGGGATATCACTGCGAACAGCCTTTATCTTTTCAGCAAACTCAGCACCTGTCATCTGCGGCATGGTCATATCTGAAATGATCAGATCAAAAACATTCGGATTCTCCTTAAACAGTTCGAGAGCCTGAACAGGATCTGTTATACCCGCAACAATGTATCCTGATTTCCGGAGTATTCTTTCGGATAAGTCCACAAGTGACTTTTCATCATCTACAAACAGTATTGTTTCATGACCTTCAGCTCGAGGTTTGTGTTTATTTACTGGATCATCAAAAGTACCTGTCTCTGAAAAAGGGAAATAGACACACACTGTTGTTCCTTTATCCGGTGTGCTCTCAATCTCTATACTGGCATTGTGGTTTTTGAGAATTCCATGCACCACAGCCAGCCCCATCCCTGTACCCTTACCAACTTCTTTAGTTGTAAAATAGGGATCAAATATTTTGTCCTGCAATTCCGGATCAATACCGACACCGCTGTCTTTTACCTTCAACAGGAGATATTCTCCCGATCTCAGTCCATTTGAATGATCATCCGGCCTTTCCGAGAGCGATACTTCCTCCAGAGAGATCTCAATAACCCCTTTTTCATCAATAATTGCCTGTGCCGCATTGGTACATAAGTTGATAACAACCTGGTGAATCTGGGTTGCATCTGCAAGAACTGCATGGGATGAGGGGGGAATAAAATCCCTGATTTCCAGAGTTGCGGGCATGGAAGAACGAAGCAGTTTCAAGGATTCCCTGATCACCGGAGATATGTCGATCGGTCTCAATTCCTCCTTGCTTTTGCGACTGTAGTTCAAGAGCTGCTTCACTACCTCCCTGGCCCTGAAACTGGCTGTTTTTATTTCCTGAATATACTTATGTGCAGGATTCCAGGCCTGTATATCTTCCAGGGCAAGTTCAGTATTACCGATAATTATTCCTAATATATTATTAAAATCATGAGCAATACCTCCAGTCAAGGTGCCTATGGATTCCATCTTATGCGACTGCCTGAGATCTTCCTCCATTTTTTTAAAATCGGTAATATCCGTTGCGATCTGCAGCTTCACAAGCCTGCCATCGTTCCAGTGGATGGCACGATCATAATTCATATACCATCTGCCGGTTACCGGATTTTTGCCCTGCCAGACACACACTCCGGACGGATTACCCGCCTCGTCAACAAGTTTTTTATTTGTACAGTGAGAACAGGGTTTCTCTTCATTGCGAAAAGCTTCCCAGCAGATCTCCCCCTTCAGATCCCGACCAAAACTTTTCATCATGCACTTATTGACAAAAAGTATTTCATATGTATTCAAATCTGAAACATAAATAGTTGCGTCAATACTGTCCAATACGGAAAGAAGTGTTTCCTGGGAGGTTTTCAGGGCTGATTCCGCCTGGATTTTTTCTTCTATCTCCCTGCTGAGATCCCTGTTTTTTTCTTTCAGTCGTTCCTCTGCTTCAGTTCTTTTGGCCAGCTCCTCGTTTATCCGCTTTGTCCTATCGTTCAATGAATCAATCAGAAGTATTATCTCATCGGCCCTTCCCGCCGGCCTTGGAATAAGAATACCAGCCTCACTTTCTGCCCGGGATTCACTTTCTGTAAATCTGACAATACTCAACAGACGATTCAACACGCTTCTATAAAACAGAAGATATGATGACAAGAAGATTATGGTGACCAGTACACCGTTGATAATAAAAGCTTCTACCCATCTTCTTTCCAGAATCTCATGAAATCCGGGCAGATATCCGCCGACCCGGACCCGACCTATGAGATTAATCTTATTGTTATGGAAATAGGTCAATGGAAATTGTCGATCGATGAGATTTCCTTTTACATCCGGTTTCCTGCTCCGGGCAATAGTATTACCCCGCAGGTCAGTAATTGTTATTATGTCAATAAACTTCCCGGTCGTCTGATCTTCGGCAAATGCTTTTATTGAATCATATTCCATTGCCCATATTTTACTGGAAAGATACCGCCGGTGGGATTGTTCGAAATGATGCAGTTCAGCATTGAGGTTGTTTCTATAAGACCTGATATCAATGTTGATTTCAAAAACAGAGACCACTGCTGTCAGGATTACTGACAGAAGAATTGAGAAAAAAAGAAGTTTGTATTTCAGGCTTAGAAAATTCAAAATATTCTTACTGGATAAAAGCTTCTACAATATCATTGTATTCTCCACTCCGCTTGATTTCCTGAAGCGCATTTTCAATCTTCGGTATAAGGTTTTCATGCTTTTTATGCACGTAGAGATACATCCCCCTTACAGAGAGTGGATTTTCCAAAGCAAATACCCCTGAGATGTGATTCTCACTGAGAAAATCATACCCCCGCAGCTTTTCATAGAGAATAATATCAACACGATCTTTCAGGAGCATATTAAATAATTCAACTTCAGAAGAAACCACATGAAGAGACCTGGTGTTTTTCACATTTATCTCATAAATTTTCCACCCTCTGATAAATCCCACATTATATTTCTTCAATCCTTCCCATCCTGTTATCCTGATACCTGGATCTTTGGAAAAAGCCGTGAAAGAGAAATCCATAAGTTTTTCATTGACCGGGAGGATATTTGTAAACTTCTCATTGAGTCCTTTTATCCTCGCATATTCTGCATCATCCAAACCGATATCAACATTCTCAATGGACCTTGCAGAAGAAAGATGATTGATCTTGATTGTTAATCCAAGTGAATCAAATACCTTTAAAATAATCTGATCATAGATACCCGTATTTAAAGGTGTCGAGTAGGGAGGACTGTCGGCGGTGTTGATGGTAAAAAGTTCCTGGGCTGATATGCTTTTTCCCTGAAAACCAACAAACAGTATCAATAGAATAGAATAGAAAAAAACAGACCAGTTCAACTCTTTCCAGTATCGGATCAAATATTGATGGGTGAAATAAGACATAGTGACGGTGTAAGGACGAATCTGTTGAGCTGAACGCTCCCAGCAAACTCAAAACACAATTTACCAGATAAAAATCATCCCGGAACAATTACCACTTATGACAATTCCAGTGTACACTGCAAGATCAGGCTCTTCAAATATTTTTTCTTCTAAATAACAAAAGTTATTTTAAAATTTCTGATTACGCACAAAACTCAGCCTGATACTTGTAAACCTTGGGATTGGGCCTGTTTTATCAGGCGTATTTCAAAAATCACATTGTACTGGTTTGAAAATAATCTGGACTGACACTTTTTCATTTGGATTCCTTATCAATTGAGATTTCCCGTGATTTTTGACCGTAGGCTAGCCTGATAAAGCAGGTCCAATCCACAATCCGGCTGAGTTTGATTGGGAATCAGAATCTTTTTTAGAAGCATAACCGGGCTTCCTCTGACTCCTTTTCCTATCGCTCTACCGGTATCTTTCGCCATCCCCCGCTGCCGGTAAAATCTCTGGCGGTAAAACACCAGATCACCACTTTCTTACCGTCAAAATACTCACTGTCCTTTTTTCCCCTTTGATACAGTTTTATCCGTGCCGGAGTCACTCCGGATCCCCGTACGCCCAGGAGATCAACATCAAAACCGAGTCGGGCGGACAACAGATCAAACAGTCCCGCCCCCATGGCATGAAGATCCCCACCACTATGAAATACCAGGGTATGGCTGTCTCCCAGAAGAATCACTGGGCTTTTCGGATTACTCTTTACCGGTTTTCCCGTTTCCTTCAACGTCACCAATGTAATTTCCAGTTTTTCACGCAGATTTTTCATCTCCGCCATCCTGGCAAGATCGCCATGGATGGAGATCTCCTGTTTTTTCTGTGTGTATACCCTTTTCTGAACATCATCGTACCAACTCAACTTCCGTATCTTCGCCACCGCGGCATCGACAAACAGTTCCATCCCTGGCGGAGAAAAATGACTGTCCGTTCTGCAGTATAACTGTTTCCCTGAAGATCTCTTTTTTCTCAGCGTGGGTAGAAGATCAATAATCCTGACACCATTCTGCCTGAGAAGTCCATAAAACTCATGATAAAGAGTAACCTGTTCCTCACCCGCTTCAGCCGTCAGTCCTGCATCCAGCTTATCCGGGTAAATCAGGCTCTTGGGAGGAACCGGCATCAGGTAAAGGGCGATTCCTTTTGCCGCCAGGGCCTTGTTATAGGCGAGAATTGCAGGAAGAGGATCGGCAAACTGTTTTTTTCTGGTCCGGGTAGCAGCCGCCGCATCACTGCCCCAGAATTTTCCGGCACCGACATGGATAAGCTCCTCTTTCAGGAACAGCCAGCCGTCAGTTCCCTCAACAACACTGTTCTTTCCACCGGCAGCCGCCAGTTCCCGGGCCACCTCAGTCAGAGTGGCAGCAAAAGATGTGGTTGCCAATATAAATCCCGCGGCAAGAATCAGCAGGCTGTAACACATTTTATTCATCATTGATGAGTTCTCCCCAGTTAGGTGTTTCAAGTTCAATCATTTCATCGACAAGGGGGCTGCGGCGAAAACCTCCATATTCACCTTCCTTTTCTTCCCAGGGAGAAAGAGTAAGCCGTATTTCATCCCCCGGTCGCACAGTGGCCAGAGGCATCAGCTCATTGTTTCTCATTCCCCAGCCATAGACAAGGGCCTGATCCTGATCAATTGGCTTACCATCCCTGCCGTGCAAATCTACAAGATGAACTGTTATCAGATTATCAATATAAGGGACTGAACCGGGTTTAGGGGATGAAGAAATTGACGCCACCAGGCCCGCCACAACCGTTTTTTCTCCAGCGGGCACTGTAAAAAAACCGGCATCCACCGGTTCCTGCAAATCCAGAGACAAGATCTTCCAGTCACCCGACGAGAGCTCTCTTTCGGAAAACTCCCAGATAACCAGCCGTTTTCCGGCCAGCCGGTCACGTCCTCTTGCAAGATCCGCGGCAAGCAGCTCTCTTGTCGCGTAGGCGCCGGAATCGTTTCTTGCAAGGCAATCAACCAACTGTCCGAGACGGTAACCGAGATGTTCCGCCAGGCCACCGGCAAAAGACCAGTGCAACCCCCTGAAGGAAAAAATATTAGTAAAGGAATCACCGAGTAACAAAACAGGACTTTCCGGATCACCCTTTACGAATCCACCGTCCTCCCCCAGTACCTGGTTGACAACAACCTCCTGGTCATTCAACAGGGTCATGCTCTCCGGCAGGGTCAGCATGCGGGCAAGATCCCCCGTATTGCGTACGGCAACAGGTTGCAGGGAAAAATCATTCTTCCCAGGTGGAAGAGTATATGTCTCCTTTATGAAACCGGCCAGTTCACCTGCAACAGCTTCCATTGCCCCCGGTTGCCAGTGGGTATCGTACTGCAGAAAAGCTCCACCTTTTTTGCGGGAATAGTCAACCAGTACAGCTCCGGCATCGAAAACAGTTATGTTTTCCCCGGAGAGTTTTTCCATGAACCGGGACCAGGAGCGATTATGCAGGGGCCGGACAAACGATTCCTTCGCTACCAGCCGTTCAGGTTCTATTCCCGCCTTGACGGGGATGGGAACCACAAGCAACTCAATGGACCTGGCCGCAAGCTGGTCCCGGAAATGGACAATGGCTGCCACGGGGTCAGGCTGAACAGCCCTTTCCCATATTTCATGACCCGTTGCCCTTTTTTCCAGCTGATCGGGATTGAGAAAGGGCTGTCCTGTCAGGTAATCAAGGGCCGCGGTATAGAACAGAAACGATGGTTCATGGCTTCCCGCAACTACCTTCTCATTTCCCTGGCCAAGATACTGCAGAAAAAGGTACTGGAGTGGAGGAAGAAACAGCTTGCGAAGGAAAGAGCCCTCTTCAAGAGAGGTTTCAAGCTTTCGCATATTTTGAATTATTTTTTTATCAAGACGATCAATTTTCTCCGGCAGTGACAAATCCTCACTCCTGCCGGTCAGGGACTCTGCCGGCGGCAGACGGAAAAACGGCCCGAAGTCCCTGCCCCTGTCAAGACCAACCTGTACCAGTGGGACCGAACAGATTATAAAAAGAAAAGAAATCATCAGAAAAGCGGCCATATTCCGGCTGATATCCGTATAACCAATCTCTTTTCGGGCTATGTCCTCTCTTGAGAGTTGCTTTTTTCGCATATCCGGGAGGTTCTATTACAAAACAATTAGTAAAAACAGAATTTTTCAAAAAAAAGAGCAATTTCAAAAATAATTCTGATTACGTATGAAACTCAGCCTGTTATTTGTGAGTCTGGGGATTGGGCCTGTTTTATCAGGTGTATTTAAAAAATCACATTAGACCGATTATAAAATGATCTGGACTGACACTTTTTCATTTGAATTCCTTATCAATTGAGATTTCCAGTGATTTTTGACCGCAGGCTAGCCTGATCAAACAGGCCCAATCCACAATTTGGCTGAGTTTCATGGGTAATCAAGAAAATAATTCAGAAACTAGAAATTAAAATAGATAAACGGATTATAAGACTGCATACTGAGCACGGCAACAGAAACCACCAGGAGCAGCAGAACAGTAACAACTTTAACCGGCGTGAGTTTCCTCGACCAGTCCCAGCTCTGGGGCATCCGCCATATGACCAGAGCCCCTGCAGCCATGGCGAAGAGGCAGTATGGAGTATAGATCATTCCCCTGAGCAGAAGCGACGTTTGCGGCACCTGGCCAATCCCGAACATGGAGGACAGGTATTGAAGGGCAATGGTAAAGCTGTCCGCCCTGAAAAAGACCCAGGCAATCAGGACCAGGATAAAGGTGACCCCCACCCGCAGAAATCTCGGCAGGAAAAAATAGAGCGGTTTTCTGCCAAAGCCCCTTTCAAAACCGAGCAATATCCCGTGAAAAGCCCCCCAGGCTACAAAATTCCAGGATGCCCCATGCCACAACCCACCGAGCAGCATGACAATGGCAAGATTTACAGCAGTTCTTATCGCCCCCCTGCGATTACCGCCCAGGGGTATATACAGGTACTGTTTCAACCATGTGGAAAGAGATATATGCCAGCGACGCCAGAATTCGGTGATGGAGGCTGAACGGTAGGGAGAATCAAAATTCTTCGCAAAAACAAAGCCGAACATCAAACCGAGACCGATCGCCATATCGGAATAGCCACTGAAATCAAAATAGATCTGAAAACTGTAGGCAACAATACCATACCAGCTGTCAAGCCAGTGCAGGGAGCCTGCGGAAAAAGTAAGATCCGCAATTTTCCCACAGGGATTCGCCAGCAAAACCTTCTTGGCCATACCCAGGCTGAAAAAGGCAACTCCCCTGGCAAACTTCTCACGGGAATGAATCCGAACCGCCAGCTGATCCGCAACCTCCTGAAAACGTATAATCGGTCCGGCCACCAGCTGGGGAAACATGGCCACAAAACAGGCAAAATCAGGAAAATTCCGAATGGCCCGGGCCTCCCCGCGATAGACATCAATGGTATAACTCATGGACTGGAAGGTATAAAAACTGATCCCAAGGGGGAGAAGAAACCTGAGAACCGGGACCGGATCAACATCTGTCGCTCCCACGAGCGCGAACAACTGATTGTAGGATTCAAGCACAAAACCGGTGTATTTGAAAAATCCAAGCAGGGAAAGATTGGAAATGATGGAAACCGCCAGGGCAATTTTCCGGCGACGCTCCCGGCCCGTATCCGCCCCACTTATGATCAGACCACAAAAATAATCCACCAGGGTGGAACCGAACATCAGCAGGGTAAAAAGAGGGTTGGACCAGCCGTAAAAAACATAACTGATCCCGGTAAGGATACTGTTTTTCCATCGCCCCGGGGTGCCATAATACAAAAAAAGACCCAGGGGAAGAAAATAGAAGAGAAATATATGGGAGGAAAAAACCATGGAGATATATGATCAATTGTGAAGAAACAGCCGCTATCTGTCAGGAACAACCATAAAGAACCTGTGCTGACGGGGGTTTTTGCAGAATGCGCAGATTGCACGAAAATACCATTACTCGGCAGACTTATCAATCCTGTAATACATATCCAGATCCGGCTCAAAAATATCCATCATCTGACGTTCCCCTTCCAGTTCAGGGTGATCATCAAATTTTTCCAGCAGAAGGGTTTCAACCTCTGGTGTTTCAGGATATTTTTTTACGATCTTCCTGTCCAGTACCGCCCATTCGGCAACTACGATCCGTTTTTCTTCATATTTGCCTTCAAGGACCTGGTTTACCTGGTAACTGTTGACCACAAGGGCCCGACGATAGGCCCCGAGGGAATCAGGCGTCGGGATTTCAGTTGTCTCCAGTAAAACCGCCCTGACTTTCAACCTGTCTGCCTGCTTCCTCTCCTTTATTATCTTCTTAATTACGGAAGAATCCCGGACAATTTCCTCAGCTGTCATCGTCCTGTTGTAGACGACTATTCGTTCAAAAAGCCCGCCATCCCGATCTCCCGTCATACCCAGCACCATATCTGTTTTTCTAAAAATATTAAAATCAAAGGAGAGTTTCTGTTTCCCCTCTTTTCTACCGTCAGTAAAAAGTTCAACAAAACGGCCATCACTGTTCACAACCAGATGCACGGGTTTCAGGGACTGGAAAATATTTTTCCAGCGAACAATTTTTGCATTTTGAGCTGCAGAGATTTTCAAAACCAGATCATCTTTTTCCTGTTTCATCTGAAAAACCGGTTTATCTCCTTGGAAAAATGAAACCAGGGTTGCATCGCTGCCCAGAGGGGTATAGAGCAGCTCCAGACCCATCTTTCCGGAACGGCTGAGATGATCTCCGACCAGCCTGCCGGCTTCACCAGTTTCTCCCCATCCTCCACGGCTCATCAACTGGAGTTCCCTGCTGAACAGAGCCCGTCCCCGCAACTGTATTCCGCACTGCTGAAAGCCGACAGGGCTGTCCTCTGCCAGTTGATTGCGCCCTTTCATATTCTCCCAGACAAACAGCAAATTATCCGTGACAGCCGGCCATTTCTGCTGTTCTTCCAATGCTGCTCCATGAACCGCATCAGCAAGCCGGGCTTTTTCTCCTCCCTCAATCCAGAGATCCGGATAAAAATCAGCCCGACTGTTATGAGTCACCTGCAGCCAGTCCTCGACTGCTTTTGCCCCGGCATCAAGACGACCGATAAAAACCTCCACCTTCTCTCCGCCTCCGCCTATCCTGTTGCCACCGTCCCCCTTTTCGTAAGGTCCGGTCACAACAAAAAACCTGGGATGATTGCTCCACCTTGGATGATACACTTCGTAACCATTGGCCGCACCGTTAATGGCAACCTTCCAGCTTCCCCCGTTTTTCACATCATGAATCTGTACATTGCGGTGAAGTCCGTCAAAAATCCAGAGCAGTTTAGAATTATCAGGGCTGAGAGATGTCCAGCACCCCCTGCCCAGTCTCTGCCATTTTCTATCCTTCATATGCAGCACACCTCCGTGGGGCCAGGGGAAAAGTCCTCCCAGTATTTCCCCGTCCTTTGAGAGCTGCATATTTGACCAGGCCATACGGGTCCTGTCCCAGACAAGTTCACTCTTATCCGGATTATCCAGGGGAAACCTGAAAAGAGGCTGGGTGGTACCGTATTTATTCTCCGGCTGATCACCGGAAAAAAAGTAAATCCAGGTTCTGGAATTTCCGGGCTCCTGCCAAACCTCGACCGCCACACCGGAACCAAGTTCAGTCATCCGGCCACTCTCCCATTCAACCAGATACATCTGCCGGTTTTTTCTATCTGAAACGATGACATGACTGCCATCCGGTGTAAAAAGAGGTTTGAAAAAATTTCCCATGTCGGGCACAAGCACTCTTTCACCTCGTCCATCCGACGAGTCATACCCGTAAAGCATGAGCTGCAAACCCTGGGCAAAGGTATCTGCGCCTTTCCCCTGGTCCTGAACCCAGACGAGTCTTGTATGTTTTCCAGTCCACTGCTCAATACCATTTTTCCCGGCAGCCGCAGCAAACGTTGAAAACAAAACAAGCAGGAGACCAGCCATAAAAAACCTATTCATCACCATTCCCCCCTCTTGTACGGAGCAGTCTTGCCGGAACACCGGCCACTACAGCGAAATCCGGAATATCTTTTGTTACCACGGAACCGGCACCGACGATTACACCCCTGCCGATGCTCACCCCGTCCAGGATGACTGTCCCCGCCCCGATCCAACTCATTGGCCCAATGGCAATCGGCCCATGGGAGTAACCACCCTGATCCATTATCGGCACGTTCCGATCACCGTGAAAATACCTGCCTCCCCCGATATAGCAGTTACCGGCAATAATTGTTGCCTCACCGACATGAATCCCGGAAACCGAGGAAAATACCGTATTACAGCCAACATCCACACGACCATCAAGCACAACAGGTCCGGTTTTACCCTGGACAACGCAATTTCTCGAAAGAATAACACCATCTCCGAAAACAACACCCTTCTCACCACTGCCTCCGGCATCAAGAAACACGTAATCATCGATGGCAACATTGTTGCCAATCCTGATCTTTCCGGGATGTCGAATCACCAGGCCCCTTCCGAGAATCAGGCTGCTTCCAACCTTTTGAAACAGTGCTTTCGCGAAGATTTTCCTGGCCAGGTAACCTGCGGCTCCACCTAGACCGGCAAGAACAATATGAAAAAACTCATACCGCAGCAATTGAAAAAACGAAAGCTCTCCCGCAGCCTTGCGCTTATACCTGGAAAATGCTGATTCCCTACTGTCATGAAGTTGCTCAGCCAGGGGAATCTTATCTATTCTTGAATCTTCTGGAGCCATAATTTCTTTCTCACTTTCACAATCTATCCTGCTCGAATATATACAACCTGAATCGTAACTGGTCACAGGGATAGCAACTCTGTGATTTTATAACCTTTGAACTGTAATCAACAGATTCAGACAGGCATTAATTATTAACAATCACTTTGACAAGTACCACAGTCTGAAATACTGCAGTCCCTCACCTTTTTACAGATTTTCAGTGAAACACAACCTTGGGAATTCGTAGCAGAGCCTCAAAGATAAAGGCGTAAACACTGAGCATATACATGCAGGTTACACCCAGAATCAGAACAGGCTGGTAAATGGCCCGGTGCGTTCTGGCATACAGAATACCAAGCATTGGGATAATCGGGAAGAGATACCTGCCCTGGGCCTGAAAATCAACAGTCCAGGAATGGTACAGGGAAACAGCTATCAGCGCGGAGGAAAGACCAAGTACGGAAAGAGCAAGCCCGCTTTCCACGATACCGCCCCGCAGAAAAATTAAACCAAAGACAAAAACAAGAAGAGCGCCCCCCGTCCAGCGTACCAGATCGTAGTACGGCAGAGGTGCGGAAATAGTGAAATAACCGAACACACCGAAACCACTCTGAAATGACCGCTCAAACCAGCGGTGAACTGTCACCATCTCTTTCAGGGTCGTCCCCCTGGCTTTTCTGTACAGGGAAACATGTTTCTTGTGCAATTCGGTACTCGGTTTATACCAAGGATGGGCACGCTCCTCCTGCAGTGCCCTGATCTTTTCATTGCGGTCAATCCCGTTAACGGCGTAATCAGCCCCCACTCTCAAACCGAACAGAATGAGACCCAATACAGAAACCGCCAACAACCTTTTCATCGCTGTTTTTCTCTTTTCCGACGACAAGGTAAAATAAAGCTGTGCTCCAAGACATAGATAGAAAAAAGCAATAAAGGGATAATAATTTTTCTTCAGCAGAAAGAGGCACCCAAGAAGGCTGCCGAGAAAAACAAGTCCGCAGAGATAGGAGCAGTTCCGTTTTTCAAGAAACCGCCGCAAAAAACTGGACGGTCTGATTATTTCGCATCCGGCAAGAAAAGTAACAAAAAGGGCAAAAGCATCAGAGTCACAGTAGCTGAAAACATACCAGATCTGTGGTGACAGCAAAAACGGTATTGCCATCAATCTCGCGCACCTGCTCCTTACCGTGTAAAGAAGTATCAGGCCAAAGAGCAGCACATTGAACACTCTCAGGGAGAAATATTCAGGAATCCTGAATCCTTCCAGCAGCTTATGGAATTTGCCGGAAAAAAAATAATACACCTCTCCATTGTTCAGCCTCGAGACCCCGTACACACTGTAGGTCTGACGAACGGACTCGTCCTCAAGATGGGGCGGCAGCCAGTGGTTATCATAGTACTGGGTTGCGTAGAGATGCACGTATTCATCAGGATGAACATTGCGCTCACTTATGCCGGCCATGGTGATAACCAGCATCCAGGCGCCGAAAAGAAAAAGAGGCACAAAGAGATAATTGCGGGAGAGATGGGCGCCTCCCTGGTAAACAAGAGACACAAAAAAACTGATCACCAGAAAACGGACCGCAACACTGAAATAAGAAATCCCCCTGTACTCCGGGTGGATACGCAACTCAAAATTTGGGTCTTCTCCAGTGGAGACAACCTTCAGACCGTTTTTGTCAATCGTATATTTTTCCACCTGGGCAAGCGGTACCAGGCGCTTGAAATCACGGGGTGAGGCAAAAACATAAGGAGCAAATCCCTCCTGTTCAATTTTCATACGCCTCAGGGTTGCCTCACCCTGGTACTTGTGTGTATCAATCCGCAGTCTTGCGAGGTCCCCGATATCCGTCAGAAAGAAACTGTAATGGTTCCTTCCTGGACCGGCAATAACCACCGACATACGCTCTTCCGAATATGGTTGACCGGCTTTTGCCCAGTATATCTTGAAATCAGTCTTCTTTTCAACAGCCAGGTCAATTTCCACATGGGCCGTCTTTATAAAAAAGAGATAATATAATCCCATGGCAAGCAGACACAGAATGGAGATATTCACATACTGCATCCGCTTATTCATTTGTAGCCCTCCACCCGTTTTCTATTCACAGTTTCGTAACTCCTCACAGGGGTGACAACTCTATGATTCTATAACCTCTGAACTGTAACTGTTCACGGGTGCCACAGATTTTTACAGGCTCTTCTGTTCGCTATAGCCTACCTATGCGGACAGAAGAGACCGTGAAAAGCTGGGGTGCCTGTGAGCAATTACACAGTTTCACCTGGAAGTCTGTCCGAAAATGTCTTTTTCCTTCAACTGCAGTCACGGAAGGAAAACGTCTATTCCCGGAGAGACCCCCAGATCTTCAGATCTTATCCAGTACAACCTGCCATCGTCCGTTCGTTGTTTTTAACAGGATATGCCTGAAATCTTCTCCTTCAAATTCGCCGACATAATGGGAGCCGGTATCGTTTCGTACATGCAGGATTTTTGTGCCGTCTTCAAGAAACCAGGTGCCCCTGCCCCTTTTATGTTCACCTGTACTGACGACAATATCATAGATATGGTTGCCGATGGAATGAAAATCATATGTTCCACTGTAGGTGCGATGATCAGTCAGACTCGTCCCGGCTGAACGCCAGACACCCAACAAACCCTCAGGTGTTGGCATGGCAGGTTCATCAGAACCACTGCTGCCCCCGCCCAAAGCGGCGGCTGCCACTCCAACCACAGCGACTACTCCGGCTCCAACCCCAACCTTCTGCCATGTCGACCAGCCTTCCTCGTTTTCATTTTCCTCAGCAGCTTCCTGACCGGATACAACCTGACTTTTTTCAGACACCTGCTCCTTTTCAGGCATAACCGTATCAAGCACAACATCCTTTTTACGATCCTCAAGAACAGGAACAGATGTTGTTTTTTCCGCAACTCCCGCCTGAACTGCAGGAATCTTTATCTCTTCTGCAGAACATACTGATAACAGGGGAGAAAATACTACAGCAAACGCCAGCAGCGAGACACCCACACCGGAACACAATGATCCGGATAGTGTACTGCGATTTCCCATTTGAATCTCCTTAAATAAATTATTTCGGGTTAAAAACTTACAGGTATTTTGAAAAATCAATATTTTCGTTCGAGGTCAGGGAACAGGAAAACTAAAAAGTGCTGCATATTATGTGAGCACTTTTCATTTCCCTGTGACGCAGAGATCAGGCGAAAAAGCAATTTTTCAAGGTGGCTTTCTATATAATCCAGGCCAAAACAATTTTTTGTACACCTTCACCATTTCCATTGCAACTACTATTTTTTTTGTTTTTCAGGCAACTTTCCCCGGATATTTCCCCAAAACGGTACTGTTCATATACTTTTTTGAACAGTCATGAAACTCTTCCTGACTGCAAATATACTGGCTAACCGTGAACAGTTTCTCCGCTCCGGCATCAGGCAGAGTTTTACACAGAGACAGGGAATTGCTCACTGGTATACATTTGACCCGGGCCCCTGAATGATTACTGTTTTCATGCAACATCTTCAAATTCAACTTCCATCCTGCGAGGGAAAAATGACAACTGTGATCGTATCCGTCAGTGCACTGGAAATTCTGGACTCCCGTGGCAATCCAACTGTAAGAGTTTTCGTGGAAACCGATTCCGGCACCAGGGTTTCCGCCTCGGTTCCTTCCGGGGCCAGCACTGGAGAAAATGAGGCAATTGAGCTGCGTGACAATGACAACAACAGATATAATGGTAAAGGGGTATTGGAAGCCGTCAATAATGTTAACAGGATTATCGCTCCTGCAATAACAGGGCAACCGGTCTCAGAACAGGCCCATCTCGATGAAATAATGAAAAAACTTGACGGCACTGATAATAAATCAAATCTTGGGGCAAATGCCATCCTCGGTGTTTCCATGGCTGTTGCCAGAGCCGGAGCCGAAGCGGCCGGACTGCCGCTGTACAGGTATCTCGGCGGCAACACTGCCAGGCGTATCCCGGTCCCCGCCATGAATATTATTAATGGCGGAGAGCATGCTGATAACAATGTGGATTTCCAGGAATTCATGGCCGTTCCCATTGGTGCACCCAACTTCAGAGAAGGATTACGATCCGTTGCCGAGACTTTCCATACATTGAAAATACTTTTGAAAAAGAGAAACCTGTCCACCGGAGTGGGAGACGAGGGTGGTTTCGCTCCCAACCTAAAAAGCAATGAAGCCGCCATGGATATCATCATGGAAGCCATTGAGCAGGCCGGGTACAGGCCGGGAAAAGATATCGCCATCTCTCTTGACAGTGCGGCCAGCTCTTTTTCTCCTGACCTGACGTCCCACTATGATCTGACATGGTCAGGAGAAGGAAAGATGACTTCCAGCGAGATGATCTCCCTCTGCAGAGACTGGATAAAAAAATACCCTGTTGTCTCCTGGGAGGACCCCCTGGCGGAAAACGACTGGGACGGTTTTCAAAAACTGACTGAAGAAGTTGGTCAGTCTATTGACATTGTAGGGGATGATATCTTTGTAACCAACACAAAATACATTGCGAAAGGCATCAGGGAAAAAACCGCAAACTCCGTTCTCATCAAGCTTAATCAGATTGGAACTGTCACTGAGGCCGTTGATGCGGTTCAGATGTGCAGGGAAGCCGGCTGGCGATACTTCATTTCCCACCGTTCCGGAGAGACGGAAGATACATTTCTGGCAGACTTTGCCGTTGCCATGGGTGGCGGCCAGTTAAAAACCGGTTCAGCCTCCAGGAGTGAACGTATTGCCAAATATAATCGACTCCTTGAAATAGAAATGGAACTCGGAGGCAATGCGTTGTATTATTGGTAAGGTTTCAGACCCGGTAAAAAAATAATCACAGGCGCCCCGGCTTTTCACGGTCTTTTCTGTCCGCAGGCAGGGTACAACAGGAAATGAAGATTCCGACAGGGCAGAAAAACCTGGCCCAACTGGATTTTCAGGTACATTTATTGAAGAGTTATGCAAAAAATCGGCACAATTCACACCCCTTTTACTGTTTTACAGGATATGCCAATCCAACCCAAAGGCGCAAAAGAAGTAACCGGTACAATTGAAGTGGAAGAACGCTACCGGGAAGGATTGGACGATCTGGAAGGATTCAGTCATATTTATCTCCTCTATGAATTTCACATGGCCAAACGAACAGCCTTAAAAGTAACTCCTTTCATGGACAAGGTTGAGAGAGGTGTTTTTGCCACACGCTCACCACTTCGGCCGAACCATATTGGTCTCTCCATTGTCAGGTTATTAAAAATTGAAGGCAGGATTCTGACTGTCCAGGGAATTGATGTTCTCAACGGAACACCTCTGCTTGACATAAAACCCTATATTGCGCCTTTTGACGAAGTGAAGGAAAGTACTACCGGATGGATGAAGGCTTCGCCGGAAGAAGTTTCGAGGAAAAGATCCGATGATCGATTTGTGGGTTGACAGAACATGAAACACAACAACCTTATGAGTACCTTTAAAATTAAAAACCTTTGCACGGTATTTATCTGAAAATCCATGGCTGGAGGTCGTACTGTCGCAGTCGGGATTTTCTTCAGTTTGTTGAGGCCTTGCCATCGGGCCCGGCCATTCCTGTTTATTCGTAGTAAAACTTAAAGGAGAACGTAAATGAGCGAAGAAAAACGTACCCCATGTCCAACCTGTCAGGGGAAAAAAATCATCGAAGGTGTCTGTGAAACAAGTTCGGAATGGAGCGGAACACAGGACGGACAGGGGGATGAGATGCAATGCACCCCCGATCAGGTATGCCCGACCTGTAACGGGAAAGGGTACGAGGAGTAAGAAAGAGCGGCCCATGTCAGGGGCAGTGAAATTATAGAGTTGCTGTCCCTGTGAGGAGTTACGATTCAACAGTGCCCCGGCACGATGTTTCCCACGATGCGGAGTCTCTCCGGAAATGGTTTTTCTGATTGCGTATAAAACCCAGCCTGCTGTTGGGGAGTCAGGTGTCACGTCAACGATGAAATGACGTAATATTGCACTGTACTTTTTTGTGCCATTCTGCCTGCGGCTTTGAGCGCATAGTTGAGCTATGTAACATAAGCCGCAGGCGGGATGGCGTGAAAAAGGACAAGCAAGATACGTCAGAGCAGTGTTGACGAGACACTGGGGATGTGCCTGTTTTAACAGACACATTCCCAATCGGGCTGAGTTTGATTGGGAATCAGAATGTTTTTTATTCAGGCTCAAGACACGAAGAAAATTTCAATACAGGGTAATTACTCACAGGTACCCCAGCTTTTCACGGTCTCTTTTGTCCGCATAGTAGACTATAGCGAACAAAAGAGCCTGCAAAAATCTGCAGCACCTGTGAGCAATTACAGTTCAGAGGTAATAAAATCACATAATTGCTACTCCTGTGAGTAGTTACAATACAGGTATCCATATGATATTGCAGTTATAATTCCCACAGCAGCGGCGATTCCGGAAAAAAGGCCGTTTATGGACAGGCACTCAATGTCGTTAACTTAAGCGATGAGCCCCATTCTGACCTCGTCCGAGGGACGCCATAAACCCGTCCCTGGGGGCTTGACTGCAGCCGTCCTGGCTGCAGACACCCTCGGCCAGGGTCAGAATGGGTCTTTCCTTTACCATCTTGTCCTTAAGTTAACGACATTGGACAGGTACTACAAAAGAGGACGGACTATGGCACAGAAGATACTGGAAATTTTCTCCGATTATATCTGACCCTGGTGCTATTTCATTACCGGGCGTATTGAACGTTTACAGAAAGAATACGAGATTACTGTCCGCTGGCGTGCTTTTCCCCTCCACCCGGAAACGCCGGAAGAGGGACAGCTTCTGACAGACCTTTTCCGCGTCACCCCTGAAAAAATCAATGTCATGGTTGATAATCTGAAAAATATCGCAGATGAACTGAACCTGCCATTCGGGGAAAGAGACAAGACCTGCAACAGCAGACTGGCCCAGGAACTTGGTCTCTGGGCGGAGAGCATGGGAAAAGGAGAACAATTTCATTCCCTCGCTTTCAGGGCCTATTTTGGAAATGGTGTTAATCTCGCCCATATTCCCATACTCCTGCAGCTCGCTGAAAATGCAGGCCTTCCGAGAGATGAAGCCGAAAATGTCCTGAACCTGCGTTCCTTTAAAGATGCTGTTGACAGGGACTGGGGCGAATCAAGATGCAAAGGTATTGCCGCTATTCCAACCTTCGTTTTAGATGATTACAAAATGGTAGGGGCCCAGGATTATGAAACCCTTGCCCGAATGCTCAGGGAAAACGGAGTAAAAACACGATGAAAACAATGAAAGGAGATCTTCTCCAACTGGCTATTGATGGTCATTTCGATGTTATTGTCCATGGTTGCAACTGTTTCTGCCGGATGGGGGCTGGGATTGCCAGATCAATAAAATCGGTCTTTCCTGAAGCGTTCCAGGCTGATCTGGCCACCAAGGAAGGTGACGAGAAGAAACTTGGCTCGTTCAGTTCCGCAACTGTCAAACAGAACGGGCATACAATAACCGTTGTTAACGGCTATACCCAGTATAACTCTTTTGGGGAAGGTGTTCTTGTTGATTACAGAGCGGTCAGAAAGCTGTTCTCTCTTCTGAAAAAAGAGTACGGAGGCAGACGTATCGGCTACCCGAAAATAGGTGCCGGCCTGGCCGGTGGAAACTGGAAAAAGATCAGTGCAATCATTGATGAAGAACTTGAAGGAGAAAATCACACCCTGGTTGTTTTCGGACCATGAAACTTACCTGCGGGAAAATTTCCCGTGCGCCTTGATCTCGAATAAAAACCCTCATTTCTGGATAGACACTAGTGTCACGTCAACGATGAAATGACGTAATATTGCGCTGTAATTTTTTGTGCCATTCTGTCTGCGGCTTTGAGCGCATAGTTGAGCTATGTAACATAAGCCGCAGGTGGGATGGCGCGAAAAAGGACAAGCAAGATACGTCAGAGCAGTGTTGACGGGACACTAATACCCGGAGCGTAAGTCCTCACAGGGGTAATAACCATATGACTCTATTACCTCTGAACTGTTTCAACGTGTTCAAAAAGAACAGGTGGATTGCCGGCGGATGCCCCCAGGGCGGCAGGTCCCTATCTCAAAATTAATCACGGAGCCGTCACGGATTCAGACAGGTATCTGCCGGCACATTTACAGAGCGACAGCTTCTTCAATCATGGAAATAATTTTCATATAGGTCTGGTGTACAGAATCCGGGAAGGATTCGTCATCAACCATTGCGCGAACGTTTTCTCTGTCAAAATAAAAAAACCGGATCTGGGTTTTATTGTTTTTTGTGAAAGTCATTACATATTTGGGCATGAATATCGCCCTTTCCGGGTTCATCTGCAGACTTTTTGCAGATTTTTCCGGTTTGCAGATATGAATCATATGCAGATCAAAATCCTCACCAACTTCAACCCCATGTTTCCCGAACATTCCTGCCATTTCCATTGAACTTTCATTGTGGATGATAAAACCGTATTTTTTAACAACCTCCGTCAGAGCCCGGGCAAAATCGGCTGCAGATTTATCAGTTTCATTTTTGTAAAGATGGTCACTCATCCTGTTCTCCTTAAGAATACGAATTAGGTTGTATTGGACATATGCACACCGTATTGTCTTGTTGTTTTTCTGTCAAGAGGATATTTAAGAGATAAATTGAATTCCTGGATATGGTTACTATCCGCAATAGTGGTAACGTTACCTGCTGTCTGTCTATAAATAGTCTTTTTGTCCAAACTCTGCGTCATGCTCAATGAATAATTCTTGGAATATCTATTATATTAATGACTTATTCTTTTCAGAAGTTCTTGATTGAAACGAAATTGTTCATTTTCCGGACAGACTCGATCTGCAGAGATGAATAAAAAGGAGAAAGACTCTCGAGATAACTTCCTGTAAATACAATTAAAAATAATGATAATTGGAATGGCACTGTTTTTGTAAGTAAAATTTGTGGTTTTTATTTTTTCTGACTGGAAGAGTAATTGAAAAGTGTACAATATGGAGGATCATGATGAAATCTTTGATTATTTATTCAAGTAAATCAGGAAATACCCGCAAACTTGCAGAAGCGGCCTGTGATTTTCTGCCCGGTGAAAAAATTGTTAAACCGGCAATGGATAACCCGAATCAGGAGGGATATGATCTTGTTGTTATTGGCTTCTGGCTTCAGGGAGGTAAGCCTGATCCAGGTTCGGTAAAAGTCCTGGAAAGTGCAGTTGGTAAGATTTTTCTTCTTGCTACCCATGGGGCCGCTGCAGATTCGAAGCATGCCGCAGACGCCATGACTGCCGCTAAAGAGATGGCCGGAAATGGTGAGATAGTAGGGGTGTTTAACTGTCAGGGTGAAGTCAATTCAGAGTTCCTGAAGAAAGCGGCGGCTAAAAAACCACAGCCTCCCTGGGTCAGGGATGCGGAAGATGCAGTGGGACACCCGAATGCCCATGATATTGCCGAGTTAAAAAAGGCTCTTCAGGAGGTTGTGTCTTCAATTTCATAAGCAGTTTCTCACAGCACCTGAGTCGATGAGAGGATATCCCGAAGGGAGGCGAGTGATTGTATTTAACAGATCTGACCGTGCATTTTACGGTTGTGCTCCAGTTGGTTGTTGATAAAAATCACAAAACCGTCAATGATTCAGGCCAGCATTAACTATTGGAAATCCCGTCGAAGTATGTTGCCGACAGGAAGGAGAATACTATGGAGTCAGTAACTTTTGAAGATATTGCAATTGTTTCCTGTGGAACGATGAGCCTTGAACTGAATTTTCTCAGGGATGAAGGTTTTTTGAATGCCGCAGAGATAATTTATACTGTCCCTGGTCTTCACCAGGATATTCTCGAACTTGAACGGCAGCTTGTCAGCCGGATTGCGAAAGCAAGGGAAAAGTATGGTAAAGTCATAGTCGTTTATGGCGGCAAATTTTGCTATGTCAATGTGGATGAACCTACCCGGCTGATGGAAACCGTAATCGGGGAACAGGGTGGCGGGATTGGGAGAGTGGCAGCCACCCATTGTATGGATATGCTTGTCAGTGAGGAAGATCGGCAAAAGATCGCAGAGGAGGTCGCCGGGGGTGAACCGGTCTGGTGGATGACGCCCGGCTGGGTGAAATATCGTTCGAAGGTATTCAAGGGCTGGGATAAGGCTGTGGCCAATGAGAATTTTCCTCGGCACACCGGTGGGGCAGTTGTCCTTGACGGGACAGGATATATGGATAAACTGATGGCGGAAAAACCGGAAGAGTTTCTTGATTATGGTGACTGGATGGGAATTCCGCTTATTCCTTATACCATTA
>NZ_JBPLBA010000177.1:0-5520 GCF_054039375.1 Desulfomarina sp.
TCAAATGAAAAAGTGTCAGTCCAGATCATTTTATAATCAGTCTAAAGTGATTTTTGAAATACGCCTGATAAAACAGGCCCAATCCCCAGACTCACAAATAACAGGCTGAGTTTCATACGTAATCAGAAATTTTTATGGTTCATAGATTAAATCATACAAAGCAGCAGGCAGGATGGCGGGGAAAAGGACAAGCAAGATAGTGTCTGTTCAGAAAAGAGGATTTTTGTTCGGGATCAAAGCGCACGGGAAATTTTACCGCCACATAATTGATATCGGAGTCTACGCTTACCTCCGAGGGTAAAATTTTTCGGGCAACGCAGTTATCGGGCAAGAAGGCAAACTGTGGACAGGCACAAGATACGTCAGAGCAGTGTTGACAGGACTCTGGACACTAATTTATTGCAGTAAGACGTATTTTAACATCAAACAACTGTTCCCCCCGAAGAACCGTGAGTGCCACTTCCTGGCCCACTTCAAATTTTTCAAGCTCGGTTCGCAGTTCATCGTAGGATGTAACCGGCTGCCCGGCAACTGCTGTGATTATATCACCGAGAATAATCTCCCCCATGTATTGCATAGTCGGGTGCAGTCCTGCTTTGGCAGCAGGGCCGTCAGCTTCAACGGCAAGAATCAATACTCCTTTTATCCCCAGTCTTTCTGCCAGTCTTTTGTCAGCAAGTGTGGCTCCAATGCCGGGTTTTATGATGTGTCCGTATTTGATAACCTTTGGTACGGTGTTGTTGACTGTATCAACAGGTACGGCAAACCCTATACCGGCATATGCCCCAGACGGGCTGTAAATTGCAGTATTCACGCCAATAAGTCTTCCTGCGCTGTCAAGCAGAGGCCCTCCGGAATTTCCCGGATTAATAGCAGCATCGGTTTGAATCATTCCCTGTATAGTTCGTCCGGTAACTGACTTGATCTGTCGTCCCAGGGCGGATATGATGCCGGAGGTAATTGTTTGATCAAGTCCAAAGGGATTGCCTATGGCGAAGACCTTCTGCCCCACCTGGAGATCACTGGAGCTGCCGATTGTTATGGGTCTTAAAACAGAGGATGGAGCATCAATCTGCAGTACAGCAATATCCCTGTCAGGAGCGGCGCCTATTAGAACAGCTCTCCAGGTTGAACCGTTCGCCATTGTGACCTTTATTTTGTTTGCGTCGCTGATGACATGGTAGTTTGTCACAATTCTGCCATTTTTATCCCATACAAAACCGGAGCCGGTTCCTCTTGGAATTTCCACAGCATTTAAAGAGAAAAATCCCCTCCTCAGGGCAATGCTTGTAATGTACACTACCGACGGAGAATTAAGACGGAAGATTTCGATAGTATTCTGTTCGTCCTGGGCGAGATCGCCTCGAGCTGTAACCGGTCGGGGGTCAGCATCTACTCCGTTAAAATAACTTGTCAAAGAACTGAAAATCAGCCAGAGTCCGACACCGATTGCAATGAATAATGTTAATGAACTGGTTTTAAGATTCATAATGTGTGTCCATGATCAATGCTTACAGGTTGAGAAAAACCTTTGCAAACCAGAGATAAAGCAGGGTGCTGAGAATATCAATGGATGTAGTGACAAAAGGGCCTGTCGCTATGGCAGCATCAATGTCAAAGCGTTTAAAAATCAGAGGAATTGATGTCCCGACAAAGGCAGACATCACCATGCTGCTTAAAACAGCTCCACCTACGACAACCCCAAGGAGAGGAGGCTCGGCAAAACCGAGAAAAGCCACAACCCCGAGAACCATTCCATATACAAGTCCAAGGATTATTCCGACCCGGATCTCTTTAAAGACAACTTTATACGCCTCATTCATGTTGATCCTGCCAGTGGCAATACCCCTGACTACAATTGTGGAACTCTGAACAGCAATATTGCCTCCCATTCCCGTAACAATGGGGATAAAGGAGGCCAGGGCGATTACTTTGGCCAGTTCATGTTCAAAGGAACCGATGACAAACATGGTTACAATCCCGCCAATCCATGAGGCAAAAAGCCAGGGTGCACGTATGAAGGCACTTTCTTTTGTGGATTTCAGAAGAATCTCTCTGTCTTTACCTGCACCGGCCATCTGGAGAAATTCTTCTGTTGCCTCTTCACGGATAACATCAATAATATCATCGACCGTAACAATACCAACCAGAGTGTAATTTGAATCAACAACTGGTACCGCAAGAATGTTATATTGGGAGACTACATGGGCAACCTCACCCCTTTCCGTATCGGTGCTGACGGAAATAACATTCGGGTTCATAATTTCTTTCAGTTTTTGTTCAGCCGGATGAAGCAGCAGTTCTCGCAGAGAAATAACTCCAGAGAGCTTGCAGTCACCGTGGGTTATATAAAGATAGAAAACCATTTCCTTGTCTTCGCCACGGTTCTGAATGGCGTTAATAGCATCTCCAGCAGTCAGTTCTTCGTCGAGGTACATGAAGTCAGGAGACATGAGACCACCGGCAGACTCGGGATGATACTGCATCAGTTCATCCACTTCCTCCCTGTCCTTCTTCTTCATATGCTCCCGGATTTTGTCGGCAAGATCTTCCGGGATGATCTCCAGAAGATCAACTGCGTCATCCGAAGGCATATCTGACAAAATTTCTGCCATATAAGGAGGATCAAGCTCTTTTACCAGTTCAATGACAAATGCATCATCCAGTTCGCTGAGAAATTCACCGACAAATTCGCTTTTTCCTATAATATTAAATACTGCTGTCCGCTCATCCTTTGTCAGGTGTCTGAATACCCATGCCATATCGGCGGGATGGGTCTTGGAGATAAGTTTTGCAAGATTGGAGGTCGCTCCCCGACGATTCAATCTTCGCACCATATCAAGAATCACCATTCCTTCGTTGCCAACGAGTTCTTTTTTTCCTATCTTATCCATACGTTACACCGAAGAGTGGGGTTTAAAAAAAACTGCTTGTCATTGCAGACCAGACAAGTATATTGCCCAAATCATTTACTCTACATTTGTCTGCTCATCAAGGTCTATCTGGTTTTTATAAGTTTTCTCGAAAATGCTGAAGTTGGAAGAAATAGAAAAAATTTTCATTAAAGCCTGTGAATATCACGAATTATCTGATTATAACCGGGCTGAAGCGATGTATAGTCGGCTTCTGGATATCTGCCCCCCCTCCCCTGTTCTCTATAGCCGAATGGCGATGCTCTATTATGAAATGGATGCATTTGAAAAAGCGGCAGCAATGTATGGGAAAGCTCTGAAGTTTGAACCTGATGATCCTGATCTGCACTTTAATTATGCTCTTAGTCTAAAAAAATGTGGACAGCTTAAAGAAGCCATAGCGGTTTTTTCCGAGTTGACTGAAAGACTTGTTTCAGATCCGGAACCGTTCTACAATCTTGCAAACTGCTACCGGGAAACAGGTCGTTTCAAAATGGCGGCCGAGTCTTACGAAAAAACGCTGGCTCTTGACACTACTCATTTTTCTGCTTTAAAAAATCTGGCTTATGTCTATCATCGTCTTGGAAATTATGAAAAGGCCACCAAGCTTTACGAACGTATTCTTGATAACGATCCAGGAAATGAACAGGCAAGGCATATGCTGTTTTCAATTACCGGGAAAAAACCTCCCTCTATCCCAGATCAATATGTAGCAGAAATATTTGATGAATATTCTGATGTTTTTGAAAAACATCTCCTTGAGGAATTGCAGTACAGTGTGCCAGACAAGTTGAAAACCGCCTTTAAAACTCTTAATTATCCAGTGAAACATTTTTCAAGATGCCTTGATCTTGGTTGCGGTACAGGGCTGGCCGGAGCTGTTTTTGCTGAATTGTGTGACAATCTGACAGGAATAGACCTATCAGCAAAAATGGTGGAAAAAGCAAAAGAAAAAAAAATATACGATAAACTGGAAGTTGTTGAAATAAAAAAATTTCTTCAAAGAAGAGAACATTTCTTCGATCTGATTATTGCGGCTGATGTCCTAACATACATGGGAGATCTCCGTCCGGTCATGAAGGCGATTTCAGATGTCTGCACAGAACGAGGCATCTTCTGCTTTTCATTAGAAAACAGTGACAAACCTGGATATCATCTCGGAAAAACAGGCAGGTTTCTTCATGCACAGACATATCTATTGGAAATCGCATTAGAATGTGGCTGGAAGCCGATCAGGTGGTTCAGTACAACCTTGAGAAAAGAGGGTGACAGTTGGGTGGGCGGAACGCTCTATTTTCTCAGCCGCAACGCTGAGGAGGCATCAGACGAACAATGATGTTTTCTGGACAATATAGCAGATGATCAGTCCTGTGATCATTGATATCAGACCAATTACACGCATGTGACTGCTGTCCATTTCACTGAGTTTTTTCAGCCAGTCCCTCATTGCCACAGGGGCTGCAACATAGGGAAGCCCTTCGAGGATAAGAATGAGTCCGATTAAAAGTGTCAATAATTTCATGGCGCCATATTTTTTTGAATCCGTGACGGCTTCGTGTTTTTTTTCGGGTAAGATTTTGAAAAGTTAATATAAATTCCGATTACGCATAAAACTCAGCCTGATACTTGTTGATCTGGGGTGTGCCTGTTTTGTCAGGCGTATTTCAAAAATCACTCACCTTCCTGTGGGGCGTCTGCCGGCAATGCACCCTGTTTTTTGAAATCCAGGAACCAGCTTACTATAATCAACGTGTTGAAAAAAACCAGGCTGCATCACCATTGAACGCTCGCCGATTCAGGATATTCACCATATTGCCTGAATCATGCAATCGGGTAATTCATCGTAAATACTCACTCAATTTTGTTAATTTAAGGCGCCATGAAAATAAAACTGTTTAAAATTATCATTAATTTTCCGAGGAAAAAATTTTCCGGCCAGCGCAGATATCGGGCAAAAAGATCAACTATGGACAGGCACTAATTAACCTGGGGGCAGTTACAATTCACCTTTAGAGGTCAAGCTGATTGCATTTTTCAGAAGGTGTTAATATGATGTGATATCCGGAGTCTCAAAAGCTGGTTCGTGCCTGCCCATACATAAATGGCTCTTTTGCTCAAACTCTGCGTCATGCTTAAAAAATAATGGAATAAATATCAATTATTTGCCTGCGCTTATTTTTTTCTGATTATGTATGAAACTCAGCCTGTTATTTGTGAGTCTGGGGATTGTGCCTGTTTTATCAGGCGTATTTCAAAAATCACATTAGACTGATTATAAAATGATCTGGACTGACACTTTTTCATTTAAATTCCTTATCAATTGAGATTTCCAGTGATTTTTGACCGTAGGCTAGCCTGATAAAACAGGCACATCCACAATTTGGCTGAGTTTCATGGGTAATCAAGTTTTTTATTGTTCTGTGAGAGTATGTGTTCGGAAAATAACTGTACAGCTGATGCGGCGATTTGTTGTCCCTGTGGGTAGTTCCAGATATCCCGCCAGGGAATCCAAGAAATCAGTTGCACGAGATTTTTCATTGCGATAGGATACTCGAATTTCAGCATGTATAACTCAATGTCGTTAACTTGTGCCTGTCCATAGTTGGTC
>NZ_JBPLBA010000178.1:0-5232 GCF_054039375.1 Desulfomarina sp.
TTTTTGTCTTTTCTCTTTTCTTTATGGGCAGGATTTGTTTTTTTTCGAATTTTTTCTGTTTATTCATGGAAAAGCCGTCAAAAAAATATCTGAAAATCCGTATCAGCAGGTTGTATTGCCATTGTCAGGGCCTTATCAGCTTGTTGAAGGTCGGGCGATAAATTTCTGTCATACCGGTTTACCGATAGCTGAAGGGAAACAGTTTTTCTTTGTATTTAATTGTTTTTCTGAGGATTTCCTCTCCCGTGTTGCAGTTAAAAAGGGCCTGGAAATGGTATTGATTCAGGATCTTCCTGGTCTGTATCCGGTGAACAATATTCCTGGCCAGGCTTAAATGTGTTTTTTCAGCAAGTCCATGTAAATGGAGAATGGAAAGAGGGAGGAGAGTCAGACCTTTCATCGTTTCTCCATGGTGTGTGCATATTGATACGGCATGGTTAAGGAGTTGTTGTGCGTATTGTTGTTTTTTAGTCAGCAGACAAAGCCGGGCAAGGTTTGTGGCGGTAAATTGCCAGGGGTGTTTGTCTTTCTGTAAGGTTTGTCTGATATGGTTGCTGAGGATTGTCTGATTGATTTTGAATACCCGGGACTCGGAAATATCAGCAAGAAAACGACAGAGAAGACAGAATTGAAAACGGTACTGATTCCTGTTTTGTTCGGTTTCCTCGAATATATCAAGCCACTGCTCGACTTGATGTTCTTCTGAAAAGTCCAGATACCGAAAGAGCAATGTTTCTGCTTCAGCCCATTGGTGTCGGTCAAGTAATCCGTAAATAAGGTATGAGCTGATTCTTTTCCTCTCTTCTTTATATGTTTTGCCAAAAGCAGCACAACCATTGTCCGTGGCACAGGCTAATGACTCAAAATAATCCGGGCCGCAGAAGCCGTAATTCTGGGCAAGGGTTCCATACATTGCGCCAAGCTGCCAGCTGTCCTCCTGTAGAAAGTTGTGAAGTTCTTTTTCGTGATCCAGTTGTCTGGAGAAAAGCTCCGGTGGTTCGGGCCTGAAATCAAACATGTTAAATCGTTGGCCGACAAAATCATTGTTGGCGAGTTGGGATATTGTTCTTTTTCTGGAATGGGTCGCAGCAAAATCCAGTATGATTTTGCTCCATTTTCTGCTCTGTTCCGGGGCGCCGAGATGGTTCCAGCAGGCAAGTTGGCCAAGGCAGTAATAAATAGTGTCCAGCGTACTTTCTGTATCAGGTTTTGTAAGTTCATCGGGTGTGGGCAATGATTCCAGAAAATCGGGGTATTGCAGCCTGTAACTGTTTTGCCGAAGGCATGTTGCAAGCAGGCCCAGGTATTTCCCGGGATTTCTGCGGATTTCCGCCAGGGGAGCCGATAAATCAAATAATGAGAAAAATTGATCAGGTAACTGGTCAAATTGTTTGAGCAGGGTTGCCGGATCTTTTGCTGCGAGAAGGCAGAGAGAATAAGTTATATTGTTCTGTCGGGACAGGAAAAGGTTGAGGATAAGAACAGCTTCTCCAAGATTTTCAACAGGAATGAGTCTGAGGCCATTGTCGGAGGTGTGGTGCGGCGCCGGAACAATGAAGAGGCTGTTTTTCATGGTGAAAACCTGCCGCTTTCTGTTTATATCCCGTACAGGGCCGACGCGTCCTTTTTCAGAGAGTGTCCCTGTGGCGTAGAAATTTTCCGGCCACATTTTTTTTTCTTTCAGAAGATGGAGTGCCAGGCCTGTGGCCAGTCCGAGGGATTCCCCCTGGAGTGGCGGGCTGTTGTCGTCCTGCAGTGTCCAGAACAGAAGAGTGCTGTTTTTGAGTATCCCTGAGCTGTTCTGCAGCTGGAATGCTGTTATTATGGCTTTTTGACTGTTGCTTCCGATTGGTGGAGATGATTGGAAAACAACCCTGTCGCCTTTCGGAAAAAGTCCAATAAAGCAGGTAAGAAGACGGCTTCTGTACCCCTGGGTTACCACTACGGGAAAACTGATCCAGATGGCTGTCGAGAGGGGATGGTTGAATCGTTCGCCAAATATTTTTCCGGTAATGTTCGATTTAGATAAAAAGAGAAGTTTTTCGGAAGGAGAAGTTAAGAGCAGCGCGGAACTTAACAGGTGACGTTCAAGAAGGTCCTGGTGCTTCTCAGAACGGCAGAGGCTGCGCAGACGGTCGATGGTCAAAATGTCGGGAAGTGGAACCGGGGCTGACTGTTTCAGTCTGAATTCCGCATTTCCGGGGGACTTACGCAGCAGGGTCTCAAGGTCATGCCAGTGGCTGGGTGATTCGTACGTATTATTCTTTTCTGGTAATGATACGGACAACATACTCTCCCTGTTCGATATCGTTTTCGCCAATCTGGAAAAGTGCCCAGAAGAAATCTCCTTCCGCGCCGAATTCCCCAGGAAGCGGATCAAAAAAATGGTTTTTTGTTTTCAGGCCGAAGAGAATAGTACTGTTTTCTGAGGGGTTTTCTGTAAAATGACCGCTTACATGCAACAGTTGGCCTTCACGTTGCCAGAGAGTGATGTTCATACCCGTAACGTTAACAGCGGTAAGACGGTCATTTTCAAAAAGAAAATTGAGGCAGTATTCTGTGGTTTCAAGTTTATCCGATGCAGCCAGTGGCAACAGGTTATCCGGAATTCCTGTTGAAAGGAGGAGGTCGTTGACTGTTGCGGGGAGCTTGTCCGGAACCGGCAGCCCCAGGTCTGAGAGTTGTACTGCTGTTTCCTGAACAGTGTTTTCGTATTGGGCCAGTAATGGTCTGACAGCTTTTGAGGAAAAGAAAAAACCTGTTTCCACCTCCATCTGGCGGAAAAACCAGAGAAGAGACCCTGGCTCAATCTGTTGTGTCTGATATTCGTCAGCTGTTGAAGTTATGAGGCCCGTAGAGGGAATAACAGTACCGTAACAGGTGTCAAAGTCTTCTTTACGAAGAGTGTACCTGTTCCATGGCTGGCAGAATCCGGATCGGGGTAATTCAAATCTCAGGTCATCAATTCCTGCCATGGTACAGTCTCCATAGCTTTGGGAAACTTCCACGCAGTCTTCATAAACTGCAATAATTACGACCAGGGGGGGGGTGTAATAACGTTTTTTGGGTCCCCAGCCTCCCAGTTCCTGTTTCAGGGCCCAGAGTTCACCGGGTAAAGGTCTTTTATCTGAAAATTTTCGGCTGAGGGTTGTACTGCCGCAGTTGGGATTTTCATTGGCTTTTTGTGGCCGAGCCATAGCATCCGGCCATGCCGGTTTATCTGCTTTCTTAAAGGTGGAGAGAGCAGGGAATGAACAGTTTTCAGATAACTGTTGTTTTCGTTCCTGTCTACACCAGGGGCAGTGGTCCAGATGTGCCTGCAGTTCTTCAGTGTTGCCTCCAAAGAGCAGGGTGTCCGGTGGACAGCATCGTATGCGCCAGGCTGTTTTCCAGGATAAATAAGCTGCGTGTGTTCTGACGGTTTTTGTCATGATATTTTCGGGGAAATAAAAAAACTCTTTATTTACTGTTACGGACTTTTCGTTGTTTTTTTGCACTCTTCAATTATTTTATCAATAAAGATTTCGCCACAGGTGGCAGGCAGTTCGGAGAGAGGTGGTCCGGGCCAGTTTTGTGTAAATTCAAGAAGGGATTTTTTGCAGAAAGAAAATTGCCGATGTACTCTGTTATGGTCATTAGCTCCAATTAAATCAGCAATTTTTTTCAGCCCGACAGGCGGATCCTGCAGTCTCAGGCAAAATATTTTTCGTTGCTCTCGGGACCATGTTTCGACCAGTTGCGCTGCCACTATTTTAATACTCTTCAGAAAGTTGGCTGCATCCAGTTCAGATTCGGAATCGATTTTGCTGCCCGTCGCCACCGGCTGCTTTGTTTCCCGGGGGGCCAGAAGCCATGGATGATTAAATAAGATATATTTGCACAGGTCATTCAGTGCAAGAAACGAAACATCTGCTCTTCTGGTTGCTTCAGCCCAGAAAATACGTGCTGAGTTTTTCAGGAAACGGGCGGTGAATATTTCTTTGTCCGGTTTTTCTGTCTCAGTTGGTAATAAGGGCCAGGAAGTGAAATCTTCATTGGAAAAAATTGTTGTTACATCTGTTTTCGACTGGCTGTCTGTCGGGATACGATAGATGAAGCCATTGTTCTTTGTTGATTTCGTCTCAAACAGGGAATCAAGAGACAAAGTCTGGCGCAATCGTCTGTAGAGATAACCTGCCGGATTTGCCTTTTTACTGCGTGCTTTTTCCCCCAGTTGCCAGAGAAATTTATTTTTTGCAAGATAAAAAAGTTTAGTGAAATTCCCTGTTTCGATCAGGTAAATCTGGTCCGGATGTTGTTCAAGTTGAGGAAGAAAATGGTCCATGAAAAAGAGGTAAAAATCGTGGGCAATTTCCTCCTTAAGGTTCTTAGTTTCTGAATTATCGGCAGGCAGGTGATATGGCCATATGGTTGTCAACGGGCCGCTGTTTTTCACCTCTTTAAGTAAACTTCCTGCGATAAACTTGAGATATTTATACCCTTCATCTCCGTTAAGCCATGCAGCCAGTTCACTTTTGATTGTTTTCATTTCGTCTGTTTTGCCGATAGTGTCTTTTGATGCAGCTCGACGGCACTTTTCCCTTGAAAATCGGAGGCATTTGAAAACGAACATCCAAGGGAATTGTAAACCTGAACCGTTCCACAAGAAAAGAGTTGCGGTCAATGGTTGTTTCTTTCATTTCCAGTCTGCAGTTTTTTCTGATGTAGCGCATATTTTCAGATCCTCTGGAGGAGCAGGGGCACACCTGGGGACCTGACGGAAAGGCACAGAGGACAAAAACCGGATGAGATATATGTGTTTTTCGAAATGTTGCCGGAAACCGGCCTGTCCATTCTCTGAGATCATGATCTGATACTCCGGCAAAAAACATGTTCTTCTTCCAATGTGCGGGAGGAAGCTTCTTGATAGCATTGCCAAGGACTGAGAGATCTGGTCTGCAGAGATGATTTAAAAGTTCTGTCCGTATTTTTCCCATACTGTAATATGTCTCAAATCAACTCAATTTGAAAGATATTTTTGCAGCTATTATAAGGCAGGAAGATAACTGGTGCCTGTCTGACTGATTCAGCCCAGAGCCACATCAAGAATCATCATTGTGGCAAATCCCGTCATTGTGGCCATGGTGACAATATCTATATTGGCATAATTTCTCTGGGATTCGGGAATCAGTTCTTCCACGACGACAAAAATCATTGCTCCGGCGGCAAAGCAGAGGGCGTAGGGGAGGATAT
>NZ_JBPLBA010000179.1:0-5059 GCF_054039375.1 Desulfomarina sp.
ATGATCTGGACTGACACTTTTTCATTTGAATTCCTTATCAATTGAGATTTCCAGTGATTTTTGACCGTAGGCTAGCCTGATCAAACAGGTACATCCACAATTTGGCTGAGTTTCATGGGTAATCAAGTTATTTATAACCTGGCATCCATGAGCCTTCATTGCCAATTGCTCGGGTACCCCAGCTTCTTAAGGTCTCTTTTGTCCGCACAGGCAGGTCATGGCGAAGAAGAGCCTGCAAAAATCTGCAGCACCTGTGAGCAATTACGAAAAAAGGGACGGTTGACGACGACTGACATCCTCTTTTTTCACACCAGCCTGCTCAGTTTTTTCCTTGAAACCTCCCAGATAGAGATACCTCTCAAGAGTTCTCTGGTATTCAGTCCATTCCATCTCCTCACTGTTCATTTTCCGGCGCAACTGCTCTATCAGGTTCATCTTTGCGTCAAGATCATCAACAAAACTGAGTATCATGGCCTCAACGGTCATCGGTACGACAGGAGACCCGAATTCCTGCCGGCCATGGTGACTGAGAATCAAATGCTGCAGCTGCACAAGAAGGTCTCCCGGAAAATTTTTAATGCGTCCGGCTGTCTTCCCCACCAGTTCACAGCCGATAACAAGATGTCCCTTCAATCTGCCGGGCACAGTATACTCCACCACACCATCATTTGCCTGCAGTTCCTTCAATTTACCAATGTCGTGAAGCAGAGCTCCGGCAAGAAGGAGAGAACGATCCACGCCATCGTAATGATCTGCCAGAAGATGACAGAGCCGGGCCATAGAAAGAGAATGTTCAATCAGACCACCGATGTAGGCGTGATGTATACCTTTTGCCGCCGGGGCATCGCCAAAAATCCGCAGATCATCCTCGTGACCGAAGAAACGGGCCAGGAGTTTTTTTAGATACGGATTACTGACAGTCCTGATCAATGAAGACAGTTCATCGGCCATTTCTTTCCTGTTCCTGGGTGAAACCGGGAGAAATTCACCCAGATCAACCTCATCACGAGGCACAGACTGAACCCGATCGACCTTCAGTTGAAGTGTATCCCGGTACGACTGAATCACACCGGAAATCTTTACTATATTGCCGGCCTGACATATTTTCTGCAGTTCGAGAGCATTCTCCCACAGAGGTCCACTGACTTCGCCACTTCTGTCCATTACAGTCAGAATGAGATACGGCTTTCCCGCCTTCGTTTCTGCAAGCCGTGCCGACTTGACAAGAAAGAGATCATCAATCCGCTCCCCCTGTTTCAGCTGCTCAATAAATGTCTTTTTCTTCATTCAACCCCCGGTTACATTTCCCCTGGAAACAATTACAGTTCAGAGGTAATAAAATTACAAAGTTGCTACCCCTGTGACCAATTACGACCATTGTTATAAAATATATCGTAATGGTTTGAAATTAAATTATAATCACATTCTTTCATTTTCTGAAGCGCAGGATTGAGCTTCCGGTCAATATTTGCGGATAATAACCTCTGTAAAAGCCAAAAAGCAAGAATGGAAATTATTTCACCGCCACCGGATTCAGGTCTTGATCAAATCAGAAATCAGTGCAATAATGGCTGACTGTAACTCCCCGTAGAGTAGCAATAACTCTTTGATTTTATTGCCTGTGATTAATTTCGGCTGACTTTGTCACAGGGCAGCCCGAATTGATCGCACCTCAATCCTGTACTTCTAAAATACGGGACCGGAAAAACAATTGAACTCACCACACTTCTTATGAAAAAACAAATGATTATATCGGTTATGTCAAAGGACAGGCCTGGAATTATCGCCTCCATTACCGGCGCGATTTTCAAACTGAACGGTGATGTGGCAGATCTGAATCAGTCCGTTCTCTGTAACTATCTCAGTATGATTTTAAGTGTCTCCTTTCCCGAAAATGTCAACAAGGAGGACCTTATCGCGGCCATTTCCCATATCGAAACAGAATGCAGGTTCGAAGTTTCCATAAAGGAAATCAGCCCTGAAGAGGAAGAAATTCCGCCACCTGAGGAGACATATATCATGACCGTCCAGGGCCCGAACAGAGGTGGTCTTGTGCATGGTATCAGCCAGTTCTGCTACGACTATAATATCAATATCCTGGATCTGGTGACCACCCTGAAGGATGACCAGTACACCATGGCCCTCCAGCTTGACCTGAAAAACTGTACGGTTTCACTCAAACAGGTCCAGGAAGCACTTGAAGAATATTCCAGGCAGAGTGGGCAGAATGTCATGATGCAGCATAGCGATATTTTTCAGGTAACCAACGAAGTCACTTTTCATTAACCGAAACAGGAGAAAGCCACTATGCTCCGTTCAGACCAGATAATTGCGACCGTGGAGATGATCCAGAAAGAAAACCTGGATGTCCGCACGGTGACCATGGGTATAAATCTCCTGGATTGCCGTGGTGATTCCGTGCAGAGTACCTGTGACAATATAAAAAAAAGAATCAATGATCTGGCGGGAAATTTTGTCCCCACCTGTGACGCCATCAGCAGAAAATATGGTATTCCGGTTGTCAACAAACGAATTTCCGTAACCCCAGTCGCTTTTGTAGGCGCCGGCTTTGAAAAAAAAGGCTTTATTGAAATCGCGAAAAGCCTCGATGAGGCCGCCACTGATATAGGCATTGATATTCTCGGCGGATTTTCAGCCCAGCTTGAGAAGGGAATGACAGCCACCGACCGGGAGTTTATCGCTGCTCTGCCTGAGGCCATTGCTGAAACTGATAAAATCTGTGCTTCGGTTAATATCGCCACAACCCAGAAGGGCATTAACATGGATGCTCTGGCCATGATGGGCACCACCATCAAAGAGCTGGCCGAAAGAACTGCGGATTCCGGAGGATTCGGGGCAGCCAAATTCGTTGTTTTCTGCAATCAGCCCGGAGACAACCCCTTTATGGCCGGCGCCATTCACGGACTTGAAGAGGCTGATGCGGTTCTCAATGTCGGCGTCAGCGGACCGGGCGTCATCGCCCGCTCCCTTGAACGACTCATCGATAATCATCCTGAAAACGGAACTCTCCAGCTGGATGAACTGGCGGAAGAAATCAAACAGACCACCTTCCGGGTAACACGCTGCGGTGAGTTGATAGGCCGGGCCGTATCAAAATCTCTTGGCATTGAATTCGGTGTAGTTGACCTCTCCCTTGCCCCCACACCCACCATCGGAGACAGCGTCGGGGAGATTTTCAAGATCCTTGGTGTCGATAGTGTCGGCGCACCCGGCTCCACAGCAATTCTTGCCATGCTCAATGATGCCGTGAAAAAAGGGGGTATATTTGCCAGCAAAACAGTGGGAGGCTTGAGTGGCGCCTTTATTCCGGTCATGGAAGACGCTGTCCTGGCGGAAGCGGTGGGCAGCGGTGCCCTCTGCCTTGAAAAACTGGAAGCAATGACCTGTGTCTGCTCTGTGGGCCTTGACATGGTTGCCATCCCGGGCTCCGTTGACAGTGATACCATCTCCGCAATCATCGCCGATGAAATGGCCCTGGGGATGGTCAACTCAAAAACTACAGCGGCAAGGCTTATTCCAGTCCCCGGTAAAGAGGCAGGGGAACATGTCAGTTTCGGTGGTCTCTTTGGAGCAAGCCCCATTATTGAAGTGAGAAATGCGGGACAGTCCGCCCGCTTTATAGGTTGGGGAGGCCGAATACCGGCCCCAATTCACAGCTTTAAAAATTAAAGGTCATAAAGTCATCGAGTTGTTACCCCTGTGACCAATTACAATTAAAGGGGCGAGGATAAGCTCCTCACCCCTCTTCGCCACACGTTACTCTCTGCCCATGAGCAATTACAGCTCAGAGGCAATAAAATCATACAACTGCTGTCCCTGCGCGGAGTTACTCAGCCGCGATCCTTCCCCTCCATCATCAGATCCGGAGGCCCGAGCCAGGTGCCTTTCAGCAGCAGGTTAAAATAGGCCCATTTGAACATCAGCTTGGCCATATGATTGAGTTCTGTTTCCCTGAGCAGGTTCAACGGACCAACAGCCGGAAAAGGATATTTGCCAGTAAGAGGTTCAGTGTCATAGTTAAAATCAATAATGTAGGCTTTCCCGAAGCCCGATTCTATGAATCAGACGGCATGCCCGTCGGACCGGGCGTGCTGTTCACCTCCGGAAATGAAAGCCATGATGTTCTCATGCAGCACATCACCCTGGAAATGGGCAACAGCTCCCGCCTTTGAAGTAGGCACGTCCGTCCCGTCACCCAGAACCCATACATTATCATAGCCCTCCGGCTGCAGACTGTGCTTATCTACCGGGATATAGCCCATTGGATCAGAGACATCCGAATCAATCATAACCTGGGCACCGAAATTCGGTGGAATGGACACCAGCATATCATAGTCAACCTCGGTACCGTCGTAGGCCTGAATGACTTTCTTCTCATGATCCACCGAGCCTAAAGAGAAATTCGGCGTGATTTTAATATTTTTATCATGACAGGCACTGGTCAGGACCTTTGTCGCCACCGGCTTGGTGAAGGCTCCTGCAAGAGGTGTGACAAACTCGATCTCCACTTTGTCCCGAATACCTCTTTCATGGAAATACCAGTCAGCCAGAAAAGCAAATTCAAGGGGTGCTACAGGACATTTTATCGGCATCTCCGCTATATTCACCACCAGTTTTCCGCCGGTAAATTTTTTCAGCGCCCTGCCGAGAACCTGACAATCATTGTAACGATAGTAGCCATAGATGTCCTTACCCCAGCCCTCCTGAAGGCCTTCGACTTCCTCCGGTCTGATATCACATCCTGTCGACATCACCAGAATATCATATTTGAAAATCCCTTCCGTAGCCGTTGTAATCTCCTGTTTGTCCCAGTCAACCCCGGTAATCTCAGAGATAACAAAATCGATTCCAGGCTTGATGAACTCCCGCCGGCTTCTCCTGATATCCTTTGGTTTGTTGATGTCAAATGGCACAAAAAGAAAGCCGGGTTGATAATAATGGACATTGTCCTTATCAATCAGAGTAATGGACCATTCTTCATCCAGATCGCCCCGCATCTTGTTGGCCATCATGGTGCCTCCCGATCCCGCACCGAGTA
>NZ_JBPLBA010000180.1:0-4214 GCF_054039375.1 Desulfomarina sp.
CGAAGAGCCAGGGCAAGGGAACTCACCAGGACGGACATGGAGCAGGGTTTTGTCAGGAATCGGAAAATCTGGCCTGTGTTTACCGCCTCAACAGCTGTTTCCTGGTCTGCGTTTCCCGTAAGCATGATACGTACCGTGTCAGGATAAAGGGCTTTAACCTGGGAGAGCAGCTGAATACCATCCATTCCCGGCATGCGCATATCAGAGACAATAACAGCAACAGGTCCCTGCTTTTTTAAAAGAGCAAGCGCGTCAGCGCGGCTTTCGGATGTGAGGACAGTGAACCGTTTCCGCAGCTGCCGTTTCATGGACTGCAGTACATTGACCTCATCATCCACGAAGAGGATTGTTTCATTGGTCATTGTCAGTATCCTGAAATAAAGAAGGAAATAGGATTTTTTGTTTCTTCTTCTGACATTATCCGGTTTCCCCGGTCACAAATCAAATGATTTTCTCATTATCTCAGAATTTCAACCTGATTGCAGTTCAGAGGGAGAAAAACATTTCAATCCATTGTCTGCGACTGTCAGTTATGGTTATTTTGGGAAAGTCTGGGGTAATTAATGGTAAAAATCAATTTGATTGGTTAGTTGATGCGGAAAGAAAACAACGCAGGTCAAAAGAAAAAATGAATACTCAAAAAAATGCAAAATTTCTGACAACCAGGGAGGTGGCAGGACTGCTCCATGTCAACGAAAAAATGGTCTACTCCCTGGTGAATGACAAGGGACTGCCTGCCACAAAAATTACCGGAAAATGGTTGTTCCCCCGGCGGCTGGTCGATGAATGGCTGGAAACCAGTATTGTGAACTATCATAAGCCGGCAGCGGGTTCAACCCTGGATGGCGGCCGGCTTCTTTTTGCGGGCAGTGACGATCTCCTGTTTCAAAAGACCCTTTCTCTGTTTCATGCCAGGGAAAATCATCCGACTATTTTTTTTGCAAACCTCGGCAGTATGGGCGGGTTGAGAAGTCTGCGGCGGGGGCTTTGCCATATTGGCGTCTGCCATCTTCTTCAGGATGACAATGACGAATATAATTTTGATTTTGCGGAGCAGGAACTGGACAAGTCTCCGGTTTTTGTCAATTTCAGCAGACGTGAACAGGGTCTGATTGTTGCCAGGGGGAATCCTAAAAATATTGGGAGGATTGGTGACCTGGTGAGGGATGATATCCGTATCGTCAACAGGCCTTTGGGGACAGGTACCCGGCTGCTGCTCGACTGCGAGATAGCAAGATCGGATATTTCTTCCACTCAGATTGCCGGTTATACCGATGAGGTCGCAAGACATATTGATGCCGGCCTGGAAGTTCTGTCGGGGCGGGCAGATGCTGCTCCTGCCATCCGGGCGGCGGCAGGTCTTCTCGATCTGGATTTTCTTCCCCTGCGCTGGGAGCGGTTTGATCTGCTGATCGCCAGAGATTTTTTCTTCGATAAGGGAGTGCAGAAATTTATCAGTCTGCTCCATGAAGAATCATTCCGAGAACTTGCGTTGTCATTTGAAGGCTATGATATTTCATTATGTGGGAAAATGCTTTTTCCCGATAATTTTCAACATGAGGAGAAGTAAATGATGAGAAAAGGAATTGTGTTGTTTGTGGTTGTCGTTTTATGCGGATTTCTGGTCGAGGCCGGTTCTGCCCGGCAAGAGGTATTGAAGATGTCCACCACGACCTCCACCCAGTCATCCGGACTGCTTGATCTTATTCTGCCCGAATTCACTAAAGATACAGGTATCAGGGTCAAGGTCATCGCCAAGGGAACCGGAGCGGCTATTCGTGACGGTCAGGACGGTAATGTGGATGTGATCTTTGTCCACGCCAGGGCCCGCGAGGAAAAATTCGTGGCAAAAGGATGGGGTACAAAACGGTATGCGGTGATGCACAATGATTTTGTCATTATCGGCCCGTCTGCAGATCCGGCAGAAATCAGGGGGGTAAGGGATGGGGCCGCTGCTCTGGCCCGGATTGCAGCAGGCGGGCATGGGTTTATTTCCAGGGGGGATGACAGTGGAACCCATACGAAAGAACAGTATCTCTGGAAGAAATCTGGTGTTTCCCTGGTTGAACGTACTAGAACCATAATTAAAAAAGGGAAAAAGAAGGAGATTACCTTTATGATGCCGGCCAACTCGGCTGCATGGTATTTTTCCATTGGCCAGGGCATGGGAAAGACTATTACATTTGCGGACGAAAAACAGGTCTATACCATGGCGGACCGGGGGACGTATATAAAATATAAATACGGGAAAACACCTGCCGTTGACCTTGAAGTGCTCTCGGAAGGTGGGGGGGATCTCGCGAATCCTTACGGCATTATTCCTGTTAATCCGGAGAAACACCCCCATGTCCGCCATGATCTGGCAATGAAGTTCGTCAACTGGATCACTTCGGAAAAGGGACAGAAAATGATTGATGGTTACAGGCTGGAAGGAAAACAGCTCTTTTATCCGGATGCGTTGTAGGGCGATTACATGAGTTCAGGAAAATTGCAATAAGAAGAAAGGGAGGGTATTATTGGCCTCCCTTTTTGATTTTTACTGTTTTTCCGGTCTGAGACATTATCTATGGATTTACTCTTTGACAGCATTCGATCCGCTTTTCTCCTTCTGTTATCGGGAGACCCACAGCTGTTTGAAATCATCGGGGTGTCCCTTAAGGTCAGTTTCAGTTCGACCCTCTTTGCCTCTGTCATAGGTATTCCCAGTGCTTTTGTCATCGCCTATTCCATTTTCCCGGGAAAGCGACTGCTCCTTACCTGTCTGAACACACTTCTTGCCCTGCCCACTGTTGTTATCGGTCTTTTTGTCTATTCGTTTATTTCCAGAAGGGGACTTTTCGGTCCTCTAGAGCTTCTTTATACTCAGAAGGCAATTGTGATCGGCCAGATCATCCTGATTGTTCCGGTGATCATGACCCTGACGATTGCCGCCGTCAGCAGGATTGACGATCGTTTTCGTCTTACTGCGCTGACCCTGGGAGCAAGCAGGTACCAGATGGCCCTGGTCATTCTTCAGGAGGCGCGTTTCGGTATTTTTGCGGCTGTTATTGCCGCCTTTGGTCGGGTTATTGCCGAGGTTGGTATCAGCATGATGTTGGGGGGGAATGCCAAAGGGTTTACCCGGACAATGACTACGGCAATGGCCCTTGAATATGATAAAGGGGAATTTGTTCTTGCGGTGGCCCTGGGGCTTACTCTTATGACATTTGCTTTTATTATCAACATGTTGTTTCATTTTTTCCAGGGAAGGACGGGGCAGGATGCTGTATAAACTCGAGAATCTGAAAAAGAATTTCGGTTCAAGAACTATTCTTGATCTGGATCACCTGGAAATTGAAACCGGGAAAATATATACGCTGATAGGGCCAAATGGCGCAGGGAAAACAACTCTTCTGAAAATTCTTGCCTTTCTTGATAAACCAAGTACCGGAAGAATGACATTCAGGGGGCAGCCGGTGAAAATGTCGGAACAGCACCTGCACAGCCTGCGCAGGCAGGTGGTTCTCCTGGACCAGAATCCCATTCTTTTTTCCGGAACTGTCAGGAAAAATGTTGGATTTGGCTTGCGTATAAGAAAAATAGAACCCAGAGAGCGGGAGCGGCGTGTTCAGGAAATGCTTGCCCTTGTAGGGATGGAAGAGTTCATCGATTATGACAGCAGGGGGCTTTCAGGGGGAGAAGTCAAACGTGTTGCTCTTGCCCGTGCCCTGGCCTTGTCACCGGGTGTGTTACTCTGTGATGAGCCTACAGCCAATGTGGATGCGAAAAACCAGGAAATTATTCTCGATACTCTTGAAAGAATTAACAGGCAAAAGGGACGGTCAATCATTTTTTCCACTCACTACCTTTCCCAGGGTCAGCGCCTTGCCCATCATACTTTGCTGCTTCAGAATGGTGTGGTGACCCGTCGATTATCCTGATATCAGTTGAACCCCCATACACCATAATTGGGGCCGAAGAGGTCCCAGTCGTTTTGTTTTTTTTGAAGAAACCATTCATGAAAACGTAAATCGGTTCGTGTTCCTGAAAAGGGGAAAGAGAGATAGAACCGGGCACTGCTCTTAGTATCCGGTTTTCTGGACAGTCTCATTTTCGGATTGTTTTTCCTTGCCTCCTCAAGAAGTGCAAGTGCTTTTCCGGTGTCCTTGAGCGGAACCGTCAAGGTATAGTTATATTCCTCTTTCATTGTCTGCTTTCTCCCTTGTTTCTTTGTA
>NZ_JBPLBA010000181.1:0-4267 GCF_054039375.1 Desulfomarina sp.
GCTTATCTTGCATCATTCAGTTGTGTTCAAAGTTATTATCTGACACACAACGTATTGTTTGACGAGATTATTTTTTGGACTTCCTTCTTCTGGATATTCCGGCAAGGCCAAGCAGGCCGGTTCCGAAGAGCATCATGGTGGCCGGTTCGGGCACTGGAGAAGCATCTTTCAGTACTGCAAGTGCATCATTATAGTCAACCGGGCCATCATGGCGATCAAAAGCGAGCAACCAGTCGTCATTGCCATCTGAACCATAAACACCAGAAGGAAGTGCCCATGTCAGCATTTTGGAGGTACCGTTTTTACTGTCTTCTGAATATGTATTGCCGCTCGTATCCTGGAAAAAAATGCCAAACACACCAGACCAGTCAGTTGCACCAACAATATTGGAGCTGTTAACTACCAATTGTCCTCCGTTGAAGCCAAATGTAACCTGTGTATTTCCTGTAGTGCTGCTTCCAACATCAAACAGGAATTCTTCTCCTCCGTTCGGATCATAAATCCCAAAAAATCCATTTCCACCATGATAAGCAAGCTCGAAAAGTGAAGTGGTTGGTGTGCTTCCGGGTATTCCAACATCTGTTTGTGTCCACAATGCCTGTCCGGTTTGGTCACCAATTGGATCTAATCCTGGCGGCAGCAAACTTGTTACACTTGGTTCAGATCCATATCCAGGAGGAAGTGGATCAACAATTGCGTTTATGGGGTCTGCGTAAGCACTGCTCGCCATAAATCCCAAAGCAATTATGGTTAAAAGCGGTTTTTTAAAAACAATCTTTTTCATTTCTCTCTCCATGGAATAAATAATTAACAAACCTTCATAGACTTAGAAAAGCCCCCCCAGTTTTTTTAAGGAGCCCGTTGAAAATTTAACCTTCTATATGTCTCCTTGAAAGAACATTTAGCAAGATATATGCCAATTGAGATGTTTATTTCCTCTTGAAAGCTGGTATGTCACTCTGTGGTATGCCGATTGATTGCAGGTTGTATGTCTGTAACACAATGCAATCAACGGTTGACAATAAGAAAGGAGATGAATCAGGAAATTGATAGGTGGAAATACCTATATAGAATAATTCAGTAAAATTAATATATTACCTTGTTTTTCAGGATGGCCGTTATTTTATGTCTGCTGTATAAAAATAAGGGATTGTATAATTTTTCTCACAAAAAAAAGGATTAATTTTGAGAAACCGGAAGTATTTTCCGCATTTGTGGAAAAGCGGAAAGGGGAGGGAACACAACTTAAGTAAATGCTATCAGATCTAACCTCGAAAAGTCAAGGTCAGTGGAATTATTTTTCAGGATTTTTTTTGAAAAAGAATGTACTTTTCCCGTATGAACGATGGAAAAAACAATAAAAGTTGTTATTGCGAAGTGTTAAAAACACTTTTTCATGCCATAAAGCCGATGTCCTCCGAGGAGACAAGGCTTGAGCATGGACTGGGGCGGGTCAGCTCTGTTCCGGTTATCGCTTCCCGTCCACGCCCTCTGTTTGATGAATCGACCCGTGATGGTTACGTGATTGCTGAAACCAGAGAACTCGGCGAATCTGTTCAGCGATATCGGATCAGTGGTGAAATTCCGGCCGGCAGTCCCTACGGGAAAGTACTGGTGCCGGGGACCAGTTGCCGGATCATGACTGGTGGTTGTGTTCCTGAGGGCAGTTCCAGGGTTATTCCCCATGAAAATTGCAGGGAAGCAGATGGATATCTCCTTGTGAAAAAATCAATGCTGTCCAGGAATCCTTATATTCGTAAAAAAGGAGCTGATGTCTCAGCAGGAGATCTTCTTCTTGATCGGGGAGTTCGTCTGCAGGCATGGCATCTTGCTCACCTGGCATCCTGCGGTGTTCAGAAAATTGAGGTCGCCACTCTACCCGTTGTCGGTTTTTTCTGCACGGGGAGTGAATTGAGGCATCTGAACGAAGGGGCGCTGGCGAATGGTCAAAAAATATCATCAAATTCTGTGTTGCTTAGAGGGCTTCTGGATTCGCTTTCCATTTTATCCAGGGATTTTGGCATTATTCCCGATAACAGGCAGAATTTGCTGGAATGTCTTCTTGAAGCAAAAAACAGTGATGTTGATGTATTGATCAGTACCGGCGGAATGGGGCCGGGGAAATATGATCTTGTCGAGAAGTTGTTTCTTGCGGCAGGCGGCAACCTGATCTTTACGGAACTGGGAATGCGACCGGGAAAATCGGTTCTATTCGGTACTCTCGGGAAAACCCTGTTTTTTGGACTGCCGGGACCGCCCTACGCGGTACAGACCCTTTTTAACCTGCTGGTTATGCCTGTTGTTTTTGCAATGCAGGGGTTGAAGGCGGAGTTGCCGGAAAAAACGACTGCGTACCTTGCTCATGATATTGCGGTAAAACGTGCTGATCTGCTCTGTTTTAAGGATGGTATAATGGAGTTAAACGACGGCAGGTGTTATGTGCGAAGGGCAGGCAGTGGTGAAGCGCCCGATTGCTATATAATGTTATCCGCAGGACAGTCGTTTTTCAGGAAAGGGGAGCTGGTCGAAATTTGTTTGACCTGAATCGGTGCTATTAACTCTTTGATTTTTAAATATTATTAATGCTATTCAGGGCGTTGACATGCGGGGCAGTAAAAACTGGCCCGCCCGCCAATAGTTTGTTTTTCAATCAGGCTGCCGCAGGAGAAGCATTTTTGTCCGGCCCGCCCGTATACTTTGAAATTCATCTGGAAATAACCGCTCTCCTGACCGGCATTGACAAAATCACTGATGGTGGAGCCGCCGCATTCGATACCATTTTCAAGCACCGAGCGAAGTTTTCCGGTCAGCACTTCCCACTGCTCCAGGGACAGTGCGTCGATTTTATCGGCCGGGTGAATCCCTGCCAGGAACAGGCTCTCGTTGGCATAAATATTACCGATACCGGCGACTACCCGGTTTGTCATTATAAAGGATTTGACCACCATTTTTCTTTTTCGGGCAAGGGTGTGCAGGTATTCGGGGGTAAAGTCCGCTGAAAAAGGTTCAGGGCCGGTGGTTTTGAAAAATGTACTTTCCAGTTCACTGGTTGTCAGGCCATGAAAAAGATGAATGCTTCCAAACCGCCGGGTGTCGTTGAAGCGCAGTTCGGTGTTATTATCGAAAAGGAGCCGGAGATGATCATGTCTGGCCGGTGGCTTTCGTGGGTCAAAAATACCGAGATTGCCGGTCATACCGAAATGAAAAATGAGCAAAACCGAAGAACGGAAATGAACAAGAAGATATTTGGCTCGCCGTGTTACCCTGACAATCGTGGCGCCGCATAACGCATCGTTCAACTGAGCAACAGGAACGTCTGAACGCAGTTTTTTTCCGCTGCGCCAGATTTTCTTAACGGATCTTCCCAGAATGAGAGGGCGTATTCCCCGGCATATGACTTCAACTTCCGGGAGTTCCGGCATAATTGACCTCCTTTGTACTGGCAGTTATGGCAAGTCCATATCCGGCGAAAGCCGTTGCGGCGACAGCAACAACTCTTCCGGAATGATACTTTTCCGGCAGGGAGAATTCCAGTCTCCACCAGTGACAGGTACTGTTTTTTTTTCGAGCATTCTTTTGCAGACGGATTTCGGAAAAAACCGGCATGGTGTCATGGCCGAATCTCTTCTGTATCGCCTCTTTGGCACACCAGAGAAGGGCGAGGGCTTCCGGGTCATCTTCTGTTTTGCTTCCGGAGACGAGTTTTTGTTCCTGTTCTGAGCAGAACTTTTCTTTTACTCTCAGGAGTTTGTTGTCAATTTTCTGCAGGTCGATTCCACAGGGGCAGGAAGAGGCCATGGCCGCCGCCAGTTCTTTGCTGTGGCTGATGGAAACATGGGGGGCAACGAAATCACCGGCCGGGTGAAAGCGGACGAGGGGACATCCGTTCTTAAGAGTGACAATTTCTGTATTTTTTCCAGAAAACGACGGGAGCCCATTGAGACGGAGATAAGATGAAACGGCTTGTTTAGCACAGATTCTGCCGGTGAAAAATTCCAGGCGGCGTTTGCGGAGTCTGTAGCTGTCCAGCCTTGCAAGCTCGTTTTCATGGAGGTATTTTCTGCCGGTGTGGGTGGCATCTCTTATTTTCAGGATTACAGGCGGACAGAACACGGATGGGAAAGGTAATTGCTCACAGGCACCCCAGCTTTTCACGGTCTCTTTTGTCCGCATAGGTTGGATATGATTGCTACCCCTGTGACCAGTTACTGGGAAAGTCCTGCCTGTAAAATCATCAATTTCCATCTGAAAAATATTTTCGGGCACT
>NZ_JBPLBA010000182.1:0-5983 GCF_054039375.1 Desulfomarina sp.
GTTTTTTTCATCGGTTTTTTTCCCGACCCATCATTTTTTTCCGCAATGTTCCCGCGAGTTGCTGGGCCTCTGACAGTTCTTTACCGGAGAGCAGGGTTTCCAGATAATCCCTTGCTGCTACTGCGGAGCGGTAGCCATTGGCCGCAGCAATATTCATCCATCCATAGGCGGTAACCAGATCAATTTCCCCGATTCCACTTCCGGTTAAATACATGATACCGACGTTAAACTGGGCCTGGGGATGATTATTTCTTGCCGCCTGCAGAAAATACGCGGCCCCCTTTTCCTCATTCCTGTCAACGCCACGCCCGGTAAAATAGAGGTAGCCCAGGGTGTTCTGGGCCTCGCTGTCCCCGTGTTCGGCACTGAGACTGTACCAGTGAATGGCTTCACTGTAGTTTTTTAAGGTCACGTTTCCCTGGAAAAAAGCTTCTGCCAGAATTCTTTCAGATCTGCCGCTGCTTTTTCCCTGGAGTGCAGCACTGTACAGGTACCGAAATGCAGCGCGGCTGTCTTTTTTTACTCCCAATCCTCGGAAGTACATTCCGCCACAGATATACCTGGCTCCGGCATCCCCTTTTTCCGCTGCCCTGCGGTACAGAGCAAAGGCTTTGGCGTAATCCTGTTTCACACCAATTCCCTGGTAATACTTCCTTGCCCTGCTTTTGAGTCCCCGCACCTCAGGTGCCGAAAAAACATCTACGACAGAAAGAAAAAAGACAAGGCAGAATACGATTATATAGCAAGAAATTAAAGAAGAATTTTTGTAACTTCTCACAGGGGAAACAACTCCATGGGTTTGTATTTTTTTCCTGAAAACGGTCAGCGATTATCCCGGCCCGTTGCAATTTTTTCAAGCAGTTCTTTGGCAAAATCAAGGCTGTCATCAAGAGTCAGGGCCAGGGTCAGAAACTCGATTGCCGAATCATTTTTTCCCAGTCTGGAGTAATTGACACCAAGGTTTGCATAATCAACGGCAGAAGCTGGATTCAGCTCAACTGCCCGTTGAAAGTGGTTTATTGCCTTCTCAAACATCTCAAGTTTAAAAAAACAGACTCCCAATGAATTATGGATATCAGGCCTTTCCTCATCTTCCTTGAGCCCTTTTCCAAGTATTTTGATTGCTTCTTCATAGCGACCAAGTTCTTTAAGACAACTTCCCATATAAGAATAAATATACGGGAGATCCTCCTCTTCAGGGTCACGGCTCAACGCTTTGTCAAAATGAACAAGAGCCTGGTCAAGTTGCCCCAGATCCATCAGGTTCCTTCCCCTGTAAAATGCCAGATAGTAGGCTTCGGGGAGCAGATCTTCCATCTGGGAAAATTTCTTTTCCCGAAGATCCGCATCATCCACCAGGTCCATCATAAGTTTAGCTGCGAAAAGCCCTGAGTCACTTATCCTTGACCGTTCCCGGAAATGGGCTCCGGGAATGATGGTATAACATGCAGGTATCTGTAATTCATCATGGGTCACATCGATCATAAACACTTCCATGCCGATTTTTTTCAGGGAACGGATACAATTTTCCACCTCGATCCGGATATTTGAATCGGAGAGATTATTCATTTCCTGAATGGAGACAATTTTCTCTGTTTCCGTAAGATAACCTACCTCCTCCATGGAACCCGGCTTGGGGAGACCGGAGGCCACATAGTTTGAACCGGTGTTAAAATCGCCCGCAAGCTGTGCCACCTCCGTCACCGCACGAATAAGAGCTTTTTGCGGGTCAGGCGTGGTTCCGGCCGTAAAGACAATTTCACTTTTCTCCGGAAAAGTTTCCCTGTCAATGGCCAGGGCGGCTACAGTGCAAATACCGGTATCTAACGTAAAATCATTCAGGTAGAGTTCAATTCCCTGATCTGTGAATTTTTTCAGTAACTCCATTGCGACAGGATCATTGACTGAATTTACATCTATTTTCGGCGTTTCAATCCTGCGGTGATGGACAACCGAACAGACATGACGCTCCACGATCTCACAGATCCCCTGAAGAGCTGCCTCTTCCAGGGTATTGCCTGCAGATGGACCATTGAATTCATTAATGGCGTAAAACCAGGAAAATGGAATCAGCACATCACAGTTATCGGTCAGATTGGTGGCCCAGATCCACTGCATGGGAATGTTCTCCAGCAGTTTTTCCAGGGTGTCGGCATCGGTATGGGAATCATGCACCGAATCAAGAAGATATCGTATTTCAAGAACAGGAAAGCCGCTCCCAACCACACTTTTATAGTCACCGACAAGGAAATTGTCCGGATTATTTTTAAATGAAAAGAAAGAGAATCTTTCCGCAAGCTCCATGCAGGCTGAAGCCCTGGCCTGCTCCGGAGAAGCGCCTTTTCCCATCTGTTTTTTCGTACCGGTGAGCAAAAAAGCATCTTCCCCGCAGACGCTGAAATAGACCGGGATGTCCAGCCTGCCATTATCAATTCTTCTCACCTCATTGACTATCTTTATTTCAAGCTGATCGACCTTCTCGTAAAAATTTTTAACCGTTTCATCCGGTGTAATCGCCTTATCCTGATCCAGGGTGAATGTCTTATGACAATCGTGAAGTACTATAGTTTTTTTCTTCATTTTGTAACTACTGACAGATGGTACAGATTTTTGTAACTGGTCACAGGGGTGGCAACTCTCTGTGAGTAATTACATTTTTTCTTGATTACCCATGAAACACAGCCGACTTGAGGATGCGCCTGCTTTATCAGGCTAGCCTACGGTCAAAAATCACTGGAAATCTCAATTGATAAGGAATTCAAATGAAAAAGTGTCGACCCAGATTATTTTCAAGCCAGTACAATGTGATTTTTGAAATACGCCTGACAAAACAGGCACATCCCCAATTCTACAAGTATCAGGCTGAGTTTTGTGCGTAATCACATATTTTTTACCGTCTCCTCAGCAAAGCTCCTCTTTCAATCTCTTTAAGTAATCTTCATTATTCGAAGAAAAACACAATATTCTCTCTTCGTCCTCTTCCAGTCGGATCTCTATGTCGATCCTCCTTTCCGGCAAAATATCTTCCGCTCTTTCCGGCCATTCAATAACCGTCAGTCCATCAAGGTAAAATAATTCTTCAAACCCTAAGTCAATGACTTCGTCTGAATCAGATAATCTATAAAAATCCATGTGATACAGGCGAATTCGTCCCTTATACTCATGAAGAATCGTAAAAGACGGGCTGGAGACATAGTAATCATCCGGCACCTCAAGACCCCTTGCTATCGACTGGGTCAGCGTGGTTTTTCCGGCACCAAGGTCTCCACGAAGACAAAGGACATCTCCACCGGCGGCATTTCTGCCGAGTATTTCACCGATTCGCTCTGTTTCCTTAACAGTCTTTACCCGAATTGAAAAATCATTCTTCATCAATACTCCCAATCCAATCGTAACCTGTGTTCTCCGTGATTTGCCGATGTCAACTAAGCCAGCATGACTGTCCGTCCCTTTCGCTGATAACACTGTCGGCCTGGGATGTTATACTTTATATCCGAAATTGGCAATCCTGAAGAACGGTGGACGAAAAATAAAAACCCGTTTTCGAATGTAAAAAACGAAAACGGGTTGAAAATCATACAGAGTTTATCAGAAAATTCCCGACTGAGGTTTGTACCACCGCAGTTGGAATTTTCATTAGTCTGCCGGGGCCGAGCCATGAAGCCCGGCCATGCCGGTTTATCCTGATTTAGTTACATTTTCCGCCTGTAATCCCTTATCTGTCTGGGCAATTGTGAATTCAACCTCTTCTCCTTCTTCAAGACTCTTGAATCCTTCTCCCTGGATAGCACTGAAATGGACAAACACATCAGCCTCTCCGTCAGGTCTTTCCAGAAAACCATACCCTTTACTGGCGTTAAACCATTTCACTTTTCCTTTCACACGCTCTGACATCCTGCAAGCCTCCCCGGTAATGACAGTCCTGAACGGGCAAATAATACAAATGCCATCCGGCTCTGTACGTATCGTTCCGCCCTCATCCTGCCCTAGGGTAATTTTGCAGTACCGGAACAACGCAGGATTGAAGAGCGTACTTAACAGGTAGCAGAAAACCCCGCCATCAGTCAAGTGAAAACATTATTTTTTCATCAGGAAACAACAAGTTAAACAGAAAACAGACAAAAACAGTCACCCTTATACATTGTTAGTCAATATCCTCTCGAGAATAAATTTTTACTTGATTACCCATAAAACTCAGTCAAATTGTGGATATGCCTGTTTTATTGGGATTTTTCCATCCATGATGTCATTAGTAGCTGGGTTGGGTCGTAATACAGGGGTAGTTTTTCAGGGAAATGTATTTTTCGATAATAACTGATTCGGTGACTACCAAGATACCAGTTCGGTACCACGTAATATCCGTACCATAACACCCTGTCAAGCGCCTTACAGGCACTTGATAACTGATGGCAGTTTTCCGCGTAAATAATCCTGTCTACCAGTCCGTCAACTGCTTTGGATCGTATTCCGGCATAATTTTTCGAACCTCTCCGGGAGGCGGAAGAAGAATGCCAGTAGTTTCTCTGTTCATTTCCCGGAGAAAGAGATTGTGAAAAGGTGGTCACAATCATATCAAAATCAAATTTTTTCAGTCTCTCCACATAAAGTGTCTGGTCAACAGTCCTGTATTTCGCCTCAATACCGAGTTTACGAAGAATCGCCACATAGGGCGCCATGACCCTTTCAAAAGAAGGGGAAACAAGGAGAATTTCAAATTGAAATTTTTTACCGCTTCTGTTCACAAGAAAACCATTTTTTACTTTCCAGCCGGCGGTTGCCAGCAGAACGGAGGCTTTTTTCAGATTATTCCTCAGAGTGTTTTCCTCCGTCACCTCAGGTGGGGTGAGTGGTTTTAAAAAGACTTCTTTCGGTAATATTGACCGATAGGGCTCCAGGTATTCCAGTTCAAGACCTGACGGTATACCTTTTGCAGCCAGCGGTGAATTGCTGAAAAAGGAGTTCGATCTCGTATACTGGTCAAAAAAAAGGGCCCTGTTGATCCATTCAAAGTCCAGCGCAAGTCCAAGTGCCTGGCGTGCCTGTCGTTTTTTGAACAGGGGGCGTCTTGTGTTCATCACAAAACACTGCATTCCGGCATTATTGAAATGGATAAATTCTTTCTTCACGATTTCGCCGGAATCAAATTTCGGTCCCTTCATGTCCCTCGCCCACTGTTTGGCAATATTCACAGGAAGATAGTCAAATTCACCGGCCTTGAACGCTTCAAGGGCAATTGTCTGATCCTTGAAATATTTTACGGTGATCTCGTCGTAATTATACATTCCCCTGGTCACAGGATGGTCTTTGGCCCAGTAATGAGGATTTCTTTTATAGGTAATGCTTTTTCCATAACGAACCTGATCAATGATATAGGGACCAGACCCGACCGGAATGGCGGGTCGACTGCCTTTCTGCCTTACACCAAAACCGAATTTTTCATAAAATCTCTTTGAAAGCACCCGTATCTGACTGGCTATAAGATGAAGTTCTCTGTTTTTACGGGCAAAATTAAACCGTATCTTTCCGGAACCGATTATTTCTGATCCTACAATATCCTTGTAATAATAAGGATAAAACGGATGAACTTTTTTTCCTTTTAAAATATCAAGTGTAAAAGCCACATCTTCAGCAGTAACAGGTGTGCCATCGGAAAATCTGGCATTTTCGTTCAGTGTATAGGTCACGGACATACCATCTTCTGCAGGTTCAATGTCCCTGGCAAGCAGACCATACTCTGAAAACGGTTCATCAAGACTTGCTACAGCAAGAGGTTCAAAAACCAACGTTTCCAAAGCAAAAGGTGGTTCACCTTTGAACGTGAAAGGATTTAACTTATCAAAACCGCCCAGATCATGAAGAACGATTCTGCCTCCTTTCATGGCCCGGGAGGAACAATAGTCAAATTTTTTAAAACCGGATGGATACTTCAACTCACCATCCATGGAAATCCCATGAGCAGCAAGAAGAGGCCGACTGAAAAATA
>NZ_JBPLBA010000183.1:0-5163 GCF_054039375.1 Desulfomarina sp.
TTTCCAGCGCTGAAGGTATAAGTCCGGGCACCCGGGCGAGAGTCAAAATACACACAGGCCCCCTGAGCCTGAACTTTGAAGCACTGCATGTGGAGGAGAATCCAGGGCAAATGTTCCGGGACATCCAGGAAAAGGGTCCCTTTGCCCATTGGTCACACACCCACATTTTCCATAACAGCGGTGATGAAACAATTCTTGAAGACAGAATCGAATACGGGCTTGTCGGCCATCGGTTTATCCCCGCCTTCATCAGGCACCAAATCGAGAACAAACTTACCAGACTCTTCCGACATCGACAACAAATCCTCACAAATGATATTGCGCTCCACGGTAAATACAGCAGAAAACAGCTCAATATCCTTGTCACAGGTGCCGGCGGAATGCTCGGCAGAAGCTTACTGCCTTTTCTGACAACGGGTGGACACCGGGTCTGGCGACTCGTCCGCAGGCGCCCCTCTCCTGACAAAAATGAGATTTTCTGGGATCCGGAAAAAAATTATCTGCAGGCAGCTGACCTGCCGCCACTGGATGCGGTCATCCACCTGGCCGGTGAACCGATCGGTCTCTGTCGCTGGAATGAAAAGAGAAAAACAAGAGTTCTCAGAAGCAGAACAGCAGGGACCATGCTTCTCTCACAGACCCTCGCAAAACTGCAAAATCCGCCATCCGTTCTTCTTTCAGCCTCGGCTGTTGGATATTATGGTGATTGTGGTCACGACCCCGTCAGTGAGGACCACAGTCCTGGAGAGGATTTCATTGCCCGGGTCTGTCACCGGTGGGAAGAATCCACCCTGCCCGCCCGGCAGGCCGGTATCCGCACCGTCCTTATGCGAATCGGCGTAACCCTGTCCCCGAAAGACGGCGCGCTGAAACGTATTCTCTCCACCGCTCCTCTGGGATTTATGCGCCATTTCGGTTCCGGCGACCAATATATCAGCTGGATCTGCGAAGATGACCTGTTTGCGGCCATGCTCCACACCCTGGTTACTCCAGCCCTTGAAGGCCCGGTGAATATGGCAGCCCCCCATGCGGTCACCAATAAGGAGCTGATGTCTGTTCTCTCAACCGTGACCGGCCGCCCCCTGCTCTTTCCCATGCCGGGGCGCCTGTTTGAAATCATGTATGGACAGATGGCCCGGGAAGTCATACTTTCCGGATGTCGTGTTTCCACGGAAAAGCTGGAAAAAACCGGTTTTGTTTTTAACTGGCCGACCATTGAACCGGCACTGCGTTACCTCCTCGGCAAGGACAGGAAAGGGAACTTTACACAGGTAGAACCATGAGCAAATCACTGAAATCACTTTTCTGGGTCATCATGACTACGGCCCTGGCCTTTGGATTTTTTCATCATATCATTGACCCGAAAGTCCTCAATTTTGAGCGGCTGCATATCTTCCTCTTCAATCTCTGCGGCGGCGGCACCATGCTCGTCTACTTCACGGAAGATGAATCTCAACTGAGTAGGCGGGGCAGGCTTTTTCTCTGTTTTTCCCTCCTCTTCGCCTTCTGTGCCTTTATGCAGTGGTACGGCCTTACCCTGGTGATTCCGCTGGTTCTCGCCTCTATCCTTGAATCGGTCAGGATACGCCATTTCGGCGGCGTTCTCCCCCGGGGACTTTTTTCAAGGCGGGAAAAAACATCGACCAAATTCCACCAGGCTTCTCTTCTCTGTCTTTCCCTCGGTCTGGTTATTTCCAGCCTGGCCATTCTCAACAGTGAGTATGGTCACTGGCTCACCCTGGATAAACTGAAACTGGACACATTTTTCCTGGGATTCTCATTTCCTCTTTCCCTGATCACCATGTCCGTCATTTTCGGCCTGATGAAGAACAATAATGTTCCTCCCATTGGTACCCTCAAGGAAATTTCCTTCTGGATCATCAACCTCGGGGTCATTATCTTCTTTCTCTTTATCCTGGCCAACTGGTTTATCCCCCAGGTTCTTATTGCTTCTACCCTTTTTCTCACCGTGGCCCTGATTTTTTATCTCTACTGGTACCAGGGCAGACGTCTGCAGCAGAAGGCCTTTCTCACCTCCGGTATTCTTTTTCTGCTGGTCACCTCGGTTACAGGTATCCTCTATATCCTGCTGGCTTTCAGCAGTAATTATGACCATCAGCAGGCCCTGCCGCTTTTAAGAATGCATGCCTTTACCGCCCTCTATGGCTGGAATCTCAGCGGACTTACCGTTATCAGCAGGCATGGGGATTTCCCCCTTCGCCTCCACTCCCGCAAAGTTCTTTTCCTGCACTGGCTCACCGTGCTGATTCTCTGTCCCCTGGGTTATTTTTTCCCCCTTGCCGCCATCGCAGCCGTTCTCTGTTACGGCCTCCTGCTCGCCATTCTTCTTTTTAATGAAGGACAGGTCGATCAAAAAATCGTGGCCATGGAAGACAAGGTGCTGACAACTTCAGCGGAACAATAATCAATCGTTGTTTTTCCGGGAAAAGTGAAGAAAACAAACAGCCGATCACTCTATTACGGTATCAGTTTTAATTTGAGTATATACAGATCCCCTGCACGATTCCCAGGATTTCCCATAACCTGGACTGAGAAACAACACAGGCTCATCCGGCATCATTCACTCCTTTACCGGTTTTCTCGCCGGCCGGAAGCTTGATATAAACATTGACACCGCCGCTGTTGCCATTTTTTACGACTATCTTTCCACCATGAAGATCTATAATTCTTTTAACTATAGTCAAACCAAGGCCCGATCCGCCCAGGTCGGTTGCACGGGACTTTTCAACCCTGTAGAACTGGTTGAAAATGCGGTCCATATCTTCTGAAGGTATCCCCTCGCATGTATTGAACAGTTCGATATGAACTGTTCCCTCTTCCCGAAAGACGGTACAGCGGATCTCGGGCTCATCGCCCACAGTATACTTCACCGCATTGTCAACAATGTTAATCAGTACTCTTCTTAATTTTTCCCTGTCACCCTGCAGATGAATCCCCGGCTGAATATCCCTGACCAGGCTGATTTCCGCAGCAGCGATAATTTCCTTGAAATCACAAAATACCCCTGAAACAAGATCCGAAAAGTCAACATCTTCCGGCTCAAATGAATCCTTCAGCTCCAGGGCGGAAAGATCGAGCAGATCCCTGACCAGTCGGTCCATGCGATAGCAGTTTTTAACCTGAACACTGACCTGCTGCTGAAAATCCCCTGGCAGATCATCCCGCATCCATGCCTCATCAAAGAAAAGACGCTGCATGGCAAGCGGCGTCTTCAGTTCGTGGGAGGCGTTGGCTATAAATTCCTTCTGCCGCTCAAAGGAGTACTGCAGTCGATCAAACATCCGGTTCAGAGATGTGACAAGGTCATAAATTTCATCCCTGTTTTTCCCTGTCGGTATTCTCTTATCGAGTGTTTTATCCGTTATTTCCCTGGCAAGGGCGTTGATTGCTGCAATCGGTTGCAGTATTTTTCCCGCGGCGAAATACCCCAGCCCCACCAGGGCAAGGGCAAAAACGACGAGACCGGCTGGAATGGCAATGGCAAGATCGGTCACTTCCTCTTCCAGTTTTTCCATTGGCCTGGCGATTTGAACGAGATAGCTGTATCCCCGAAAAGGAAGATTAAAGACCCGGACCCTGAATGTCATATCGGTTCCGTCATCTTCGTCAAGATTGGCCGCGTCCGGACGGATATCCGCGTTAAAATTGTACCCTTTACTTCTGTTTTTCAACGGAAGATCAACAAACCGTGTCATGGCAGACGAAAAAACAGGTTTCTTCTGCCGGTCGTAGACCTTGAACCAGTAAAGCTTGCCAATCGACTCCAGCATGGGATCATCTGAAGAACGGGTAAGTTTCCCGGCAACGGGAGACAAGCCGGCCAGAAGAGTCTCGGCCTGACTTTTCAGTTCGGCATCGAGGAGTTCATATGGCTGTTCTATCAGTTCAAAGGTGACAACGATGGAAAAAAGCAGGCCCGCCACCATGCCGGCAGCGGTAATCCATACAGTTATTCTGTTGCGGATTTTCACAGGTGATCATCCTTGATCATATATCCTACCCCCCTCACGGTCTGAATAATCTGCCCACCCGGGTCATTGATTTTCCTGCGGAGGTTTTTAATATGAACATCAATATTATTGGACATGGTATAGGCGTCAAACTCCTCCCCCCAGATATGTTCGGCAATATTGAAACGGGATACGGCCCGGTTCATATTGTACAGCAGGAACTCCAGAATTGAAAACTCTTTCGGGGTAAGATTCACCGGCCGCCCGTCAAGAAAAGTCTCTCTGGTTGCCGTGTTGATCCTGAGCTGGTCTTTTTGCAGGATCGAGGAAGCCAGATCATTGCCCCGCCGGAGAAGCACACGGATCCTGGCAAGCAGCTCCCCCATGGAAAACGGTTTTGTCAGATAATCATCCGCCCCCATGTCAAGTCCTTTAATTTTATCTTCCGTCATTCCCTTTGCGGTCAGCATCAATACCGGCGTGTTGATCTTCTCCTCCCGTATCTCGTTTATAACCGAATAACCGTCGACTTTCGGCAGCATGATATCTAGAAGAATCAGGTCATAGGAGTCCACGAAAATACGCTCCAGCCCCTCCTCTCCATCAAAAGCCGCATCAACCGTATAACGCTGTTTGAGCAGTGTTTTCTTTATCTGTTGAATAAGTTCCGGTTCGTCATCAATAATCAGTATCCGCATGCCATCTCCTCAGACTGTTCCCTGGTTCAGGTCAGAGCACAATTAAGAAACATATTCTCCCTGGCGAGTGTCACGTCAACGATGAAATGACGTAATATTGCGCTGTAATTTTTTGTGCCATTCTGTCTGCGGCTTTGAGCGCATAGTAGAACTATGTAACATAAGCCGCTGGCGGGATGGTGCAAAAAAGGACAAGCAAGATACGTCAGAGCAGTGTTGACGGGACACTCGTCACAGATGGGTCTTTTTATTTCCCTGGAATAAAGAGACCGGGGGATAAGGAATTTTCATGGGAGCTTATCATCCAGTGCTTGTCCATAGTTGGTCTTTTTGCCCGATATCTGAGTTGCCCGAAAAATTTTATCCCCGGAGGTAAGCGTAGACTCCGATATCAATTATATGCCTGAGGTATAATTTCCTGTGCGCCTTGATCTCAAACAAAAATCCTCATTTCTGCACAGACACTATCTATATATTGCAAATACAGACAAAAC
>NZ_JBPLBA010000184.1:0-12656 GCF_054039375.1 Desulfomarina sp.
TCTTTCAGCCATTCCCTGAGTTCACCGTTCTGTCGGATCATATGGTAACGGATAAATTCATTGAGGCAGAGCATGGCCCGGTTTGCAGTCAGAAAGGTTGGAACCCCGCCCTGGTCCAGGACCTGGCCAAGTTTGTTATATACGGCATCGGCTCCGGGAGAAACACAGACGGATACTGCCACCGGTTTTTTATGTTTATGAACCAGCTCGACAATACGCGCCGCCACATTTTTAGCGTTTGCGGTAATTTCGCTGTCGGTTGTATGGATTACGGCGGAGTGAGGGACGATTGAAACCATCAATGCATCCACGTTTTTATCGGCCAGGATGGTGTCCATACACTTTTCATACATGGCATCATCCGCCATGGGGGTCAGGTCGAGCAGTGGTTCCACCGTCACGAAGGGTGGCAGGATTTCTTTGAGTTTTTCTTCGGTTTTGCGGCTGAACTCTGCAACTTCCAGGCTTCTCAGGTTATCGGCTCCATAGGTTTTTTCATAACCGGCGTTGGCTATGATGGCCACCCGATTCCCCCGTACTTCAAAACCGTTCAGCAGGGCAAATGTTTTGATGAATTCGGTATGGTCAATCATGGTGTCTGCAACCACCAGGCCCGCCTGTTTCATGGCCGCCTTGGCCACCACGTATTCTCCGGCAATGGATGCCGTATGGGATTCGGTGGCCATCCGGCCGGCCTGTGTTCTCCCCGCCTTATAGACGATGACCGGTTTAGGGCATTTACAGCCGCTCCTGAAAAAGCGGGCACCTGCGCCCGGTTTGAATCCTTCAATATAACAGCCGATAACATCCACATTAGGATCAAGACCAAGATAGTCAATGAGATCGGACGGGTCCACATCAAGCTGGTTGCCGTAACTGACAATAACCCTGGGAGAAATGGCATGGCGCAGGTTATGGATTTCCGTCAGGCCCAGGGCGCCGCTCTGGCTCAACACGGCCACGCTCCTGTTGGTGCCCGTATTTTCACTGAATTTGTTCTCCGGAATAAAAAAGGTATTGATATCCGGTCTGTCTCCATTGCCGTTATAGATTATTCCAAGACAGTTGGGCCCCATGAGACGGATATTTTTTTCTCCTGCCAGGGTGAGGAGCCGGTCTTCCAGGTCGAGATTCTGCCCGGTTTCGCTGAATCCACCGGGTATCAGGATGGCGGCCTTGAGGTTTTTTTCGGCGAGATCTTTCAGAACCGTAAGGGTATGGGCGGCGGGGACCGCTATTACGGCCAGATCTATATCGGCTTTGATTTCCGAAGCGGATTGATACATGGTGGTCGGCATGCCGTCGACAGATAATTCTCCACCTTTGGGGTTGATGCAGAAAACCTTCTTTCTTCCTGATTTTAAAAGATTGGAAGCGATGATATTCCCGGGGCTGTTTTTATTGGTGCTGCTCACTCCGGCAATGGCAATGGTGTCGGGATGAAAAAAGGGTTTGAGGGTCGCCGACGATTTTGATTGAGTGCGCATGCGGCATTCCGGTTTTCTGGGTGCAAAGGTGGCGTAGCCGTCAAGGGCAATGAATTTGCCGAACGGATCGAAAACAAAAGGGTTGACTTCAAACTCCTTGAGCACAAATTTACTGGAACCGTGGAAGAAATTGGAAAATGAGGTGGCAAGCCGGCTGAAACCGAGTCCGGCGGAGATGATTTTTGCCACATAATCATCTTTTCCCTCTTCAATATATTTTTCGTGGATTCGGGAAGAGGTGAAGAGAGCCTCAGACCACTGGCGGTCAATGGGAGCAAGCACCAGGTTGGGAGAAGAAAAATTTCTGGCGAAATGTTCCGCGTCACTGCCCCCCTTGGTGAAGGATAAAACAGGACCGAAGGCTTCACTTTCCCGGAAGCTGAGCATGATCTCGTTACCCAGCTCTTTGGAGTAATCGATATACTCCACCAGCAGGATACCTTCCAGCCTGTGGTTCCCGCTTTCAAGTCCGGTTTTCATCCGGGTGAAATTATATTTTAGAAAATCGAGATCCTTGTGGACAATCTTTACCGCTCCCGCTTTCTGTTTATGCGCTATATTGCCGGCTGCTCCTTTTAAGACAATGCGGTCGGAAGAATAACAGGAGAGCAATTCCGGGGTGATTTCATTTTCATTTCTGATCAGTCGGTAGACCGGTATATTTGCTCCTGTAATTTTCAGAATTTCATAGACCTCATGCTCGTACAGCATGTCTCTTCCACCGGTATGGGCAGAGGAAAGAATCCGGTCTATGGCTTCAGTCTTTTTCCTGCCGAGTTGAACCGTCTGTTTTTGATTTCCCATTTTGTTCTCTCGATAGTTATTACAGGCTTCGTCCCGTATCAAAGGCTGTCAGGTTCAATTCCTTGAATCTGGGTGGCACACTGTTTTCAATTACCGTTTTCCATTGTTCGACTGGAAGCTCAAGGTAATTTGAGACTATTCCCAGCAGCAGGGTGTTGACCAGTTTCGGGTTGCCGAGTTCCATGGCTTTTGACAGGGCATCGGTGATAACAGGTTTATCTGTTCTTTCCTCAAGAGTTTGTTCAATATTCTCAGGATAGGCGGCAAGACCGGTGGAAACAATGGGAGGTATGATCTGCTGTCTGCTGGAAACCACCTTTCCCGCCGGTTTGAGATAGGAAATCCATCTCAGGGTTTCCGCAAGTTCAAAAGAGAGCAGGATATCGGCGCTGCCTTCCATAATGGTGGGGGAAGCTATTTTTCTGCCGTATCGGACATGGCTGGTGACCACTCCACCACGTTGGGACATACCATGGATTTCACTTTTTTTGGCATCAAGGCCGCAGCCGACTGCCACATGGGAGAGAATTTCACTGGCCAGGATGACTCCCTGGCCGCCGCAACCGACGATGAGGATGTTTTTTATCTGTGCCGTGGTATTATTCATTGTTTCGGGTTCTCTTATGTTATTTTGATTACGTACAAAACTCAGCCTGCTGTGACTATCGCCCCCGGTTTGCAGACCTGTTCACAGAGGGAGCAGCCGGTGCATAGGGTGGGGTCAATGACGGATCGTTTCAGAGCCGTTTTTCCTTTTTTCCCGCCGCCTGTGATTTCATCACCCAGGGAGATGGCAGGACAGCCGAGTTTCTGGCACATTCCGCAACCGATGCAGTTGTTTCCGTTCACTCTATAGATTTTTTCCGGGGCTTCGCGCAGGATCTGGACACAGGGTCTTTTAGTTATCAGTACAGATGGTCCGCTGAATGACGCCTCTTCCTTCATGGCCTCCAGGGTTTCCTCAAGATTATAGGGGTCGATCACCCTGACCCGTTTTACCCCGAGAGCCGAAACAAGTTTTTCCATATCAATGGCGGTGGTCTGCTCTTCCTGCAGGGTCATGCCGGTTCCCGGGTTCTGCTGGGCGCCGGTCATCGCCGTTATCCTGTTGTCCAGGATGATCACCTTGACGTTACTGTTATTGTATACCACATTGGTCAGACTGTTGATGCCTGTATGAAAAAAAGTGGAATCCCCGATAACGGCAAAGACGGGACGTTTATCCTGTTTGATGTTTTTCTCCATGGCCTTTGCCGTTCCGTGGGCCATGCTGATGGAAGCGCCCATGCAGATGCAGGTTTCAATAGCCATAAGAGGCGGCAGAACTCCCAGGGTGTAGCAACCGATATCCCCGTGAACAATACCTTTTAATTTTTTGATGGCGTAGAATACTCCCCTGTGGCTGCATCCGGCACACATGAGCGGCGGCCTCGGCATGTCTGCCTCTGGAGGCGGTGGTGTAACCGGCGGAACTGCTGTTTCAAGAACCCCGGCCCTGGCAAATCCTTTTGCGACCCTGTCCGCTGAAAGCTCGTCGGTGGCGGGAAAAAATTCCTTTCCCTTCACATCCAGGCCAAGCACGCGGATCTGCTCTTCCAGGTAGGGCTCCAGCTCTTCCACCACAAAAAGACGGGAAACTTCATCTGCGAAGGATCTGATTTTATCCACAGGCAGGGGAAAGGTCATGCCGAGTTTTAAAATTGAGGCGGTCGGCATGGTTTCTTTCACATACTGATAGGAAATACCGGAAGTGATAATACCGATTTTTCGGTCATTGTATTCGATGCGGTTGAGGCTTGTTGTTTCGGAAACTGTCTGCAGTTTTTCCACCCGGTCAAGAACCAGTGGCTGGCGAAGTTTGGCATGGCCGGGCAGCATGACAAATTTTTTCAGATCCCTCTCAAATCCTTCTGGTGTTGAGGAATTTCTCCGGGACGGATCGGGAGGGCCTACCACGCCTTTAGAGTGAGAGATCCGCGTGGTCAGCCTTATCATTGCCGGAGTATCGAAAGTTTCGGAGAGCTCAAAGGCTTTTTTGATCATTTCCCGTGCTTCCTGGCTGTCGCTGGGCTCAAACATTGGGATTTTTGCGAATTTCGCGTAGAACCTGTTATCCTGCTCATTCTGGGAGCTGTGCATGCCGGGATCGTCGGCACAGGCCAGTACAAATCCGCCCTTGATCCCGGTATAGGCAAGGGTCATCAGCGGGTCTGCCGCCACGTTCAGGCCCACATGCTTCATGGTGGTGAGAACCCGTACTCCTGCCATTGATGCGCCGATAGCCACTTCCATTGCCACCTTTTCATTGGGGGCCCATTCTGAATAGACGCCTTCGTATTTTGCCAGGTTCTGCAGGATCTCGGTGGAGGGTGTGCCGGGATAGGCGCTGGCCACGCGTACATCACTTTCGTAGGCTCCCAGAGCTACAGCCTCGTTTCCTGTCAATAATTTCTTCATGGTTTTACTCTCAATTCCTTTTTTTTAAGGGTAGTCTGAAAGCTGTTTTCTCGTTCGATCTCTGCGGCTTGGGAAAATGAAAAAATCCTGACATCTGATAATATGTAAGTTTTTAGATTTCCCTGCTCCTTGACCTCGAACAAAATTATTAATTTTTCTAGATACCCCTGCACTTATGATTTAAATCGTTCCAACACTTTTTTGAATCCCGGCAGTGAGCCGGTAATTGTCGTATCATCCACGCAGAAGGCGATCCGGAAAAAACCGGGGCTGTCAAATGCTCTGCCGGGTACGACTATAATATTTTCTTCCTGCAGGGCTTTGACAAAGAGCATGTCATCACCGCCAGGACATTTGGGAAAGAGATAAAAGGCACCGGGCGGGGTGATAAACTCATATCCGGCTGCTGCCAGGCCTTCACAGAGAAGTTTTCGTTTTCGGGCGTACTCCTCGATGTTTACCCTGGCATGAATGGCAGCGGGCAGAGCTCGCTGCATCAGAGCCGGAGCATTGACAAAACCCAGGGTCCTGTTGGTCAGGGCCATGCCGATCAACACTTCCCGGTGTTCCGACAGCTTCGGGCTGACCGCAATGTAGCCGATTCTTTCACCGGGGATGGAAAGATCCTTGGAAAATGATGTTATGACGATGGATTCTTCGTAACTCGAAAAAATGGAGGGTATCTTCACGTTGTCATAAACAATTCTCCGGTATGGTTCATCTGATACAAGATAGATAGTGTGGCCCACTTCCCGGCTCTTTTCCCTGAGCAGTTTTCCCAGTGCATCAAGACTTTCTTCCGAGTAGATCTGGCCTGTGGGATTATTGGGGGAGTTGATGAGAACTATTTTTGTTTTTTCTCCTATAGCTTCCTCAATTGCCGCAAAATTCAGGGTAAAATCCGAATTGGTTTTAACGGTGACAAGATGTCCGCTGCTGTTGGCCGCATAAAAACCGTATTCAACAAAATATGGGGAGGGGACAATCACCTCATCTCCGGGGTTGAGCAGGGTCTTGAAGGTGACGTTCAAGGCTCCTGCTGCGCCGCAGGTCATGATGATATTGCCTGGCGGCAGATCGTTTATTTCCTGCTGCTCTGCAACGAAGCCGGCTACGGCCCTGCGGGTGGAAGCGTATCCGGTATTGGGCATATATCCGTGAATTCCAGGTTCCGTTGAGCTGGCGGCGGTGATAAGGGCCTTAAGAAATTCGGGGGGAGGGTCCAGGTTGGGGTTGCCGAGACTGAGGTCAAAAACATTTTCGGGACCGTGAATTTTTTTCAGCTCCGCTCCCTTTTCAAACATTTCTCTTATCAGTGATGATCCTGCCAGGGCTTCTTTTATATGGTTCGCAACAGTCATGCTATCTCCTTAAAATGGCAGGTAAAATGTCGTAAATATTTCTGCTGGAAGCTGATTCTGTATCCTGGGATTGCCTCTTTTTTCTTCCATACCGTTTCAATAACCTCAATGAGATAATCCACATGGCTCTGGGTGTAGACCCTGCGCGGGAAGGCCAGGCGGACAAGTTCCAGGGGAGAGGGCTGCTCCCGGCCTGATTCATCAAATGCGCCGAACATAACGCTTCCCAGTTCCACTGAACGGATGCCGCCTTCGAGGTAAAGAGCATTGACCACACCTATTCCCGGGTATTGCAGGGGAGGGATATGGGGCATGAATTTTGCTGCGTCAATAAAAACAGCGTGTCCACCGGCGGGACGAACGATGGGAATGCCCAGCTTGAGAAGGCGGCTGCTCAGATAGTCCATGGTGGCATTCCTGTAGACCTGGTAATCAAGATCAAGTGCCTCCATCAGTCCAACGGCAATAGCTTCCATATCGCGACCGGCAAGGCCGCCATAGGTGGGAAATCCCTCCCGCATGATCAGAAGATTTTTGAACTGTATCGCCCAGTTGTCATCATTGCAGATAAGGAATCCGCCGATATTGGCAAGGCCGTCCTTTTTGCAGCTCATGGTGGCAGCGTCAGCATAACTGAACATTTCCCGGGCAATCTCCAGAAGGGATTTGTTTTCATAACCGGGTTCCCTCTGGCGGATAAAAAAGGCGTTTTCAGCAAAACGGCAGCAGTCAATAACCAGTGGAATGTCGTATGTTTTTAGAACCTCTTTGACCCGGCGGATATTGTCCATGGAAACCGGCTGGCCTCCGCCGGTATTATTGGTAACTGTTATCATGCCGAAGGGAATTTTGCCGCGGTCTGTTTCTTTAAGAAATTTCCGCAGCTTTTCAATATCCATATTGCCTTTGAAAGGGGCTTCCTTTTCTGTCTGATACCCTTCTTTGCAGAGTAGATTGAGTGCAGTGCCTCCGGTAAATTCGATATTTGCCCTGGTGGTGTCAAAGTGGCTGTTATTGGGAATGATATCGCCTTGTTTGATCAGGGCTGTTGCGAGAATGGATTCGGCGGCCCGTCCCTGGTGGGTGGGGAGCACATGAGTAATGCCGGTGATTGCCTGAACAGTCTGTTCAAATTTTTTCCAGGATTTTGAGCCGGCATAGCTTTCATCACCCAGCATCATTGCTGCCCACTGGGCGGTGGACATGGCTCCTGTGCCGCTGTCGGTGAGCAGGTCAATGCAGCAGTCTTCGGCATCAAGCAGAAAGACATTGTTCTTTGCTGCGGTCAGTGCCGTTTTTCTTTCACTTTTCGGGATGATTCTGATGGGTTCAGTGGTTTTGATGCGAAAGGGTTCAATTATGGTTTTCATGATATATTTATTCCCTCAAATAAAGTATCAGTTTTGATGATGTCGCAAATAATTAATTGAAATGCATTCTGTTGTCAATAAAAACAACGATAAAACAAGTATTTAAATATTTTTTATTTGTCCCGTAAAATGTGTTAAAAAAAAGATGAATATATATAATAAAGAAATAATAAATTTTGAAAGATTTTGACTTGCGTTCCGTTATGCGGTACTCATCGGTTGTCGCAGGGATAACAGGAATGATGGGGGTGAGTTTTGTAGGTAATAAGAGCTTTTCAGCACCCTTTTCATGTGGAAAATGAATGGAGGGTTGATGATGGCCAATCGAGGTGTGGGGGATATTGAAAATTTTGAGAGTAAAATCCGTTTTGCTCTAATGGTTGTTTCTCCTGATGTCCTTATTGCAACGGTCAAAAAAACATTTGGAAAAAGTTTGACTTCGGTGACCCTGGAGGCATGGAAATCAGGAAAAAATCGTCCAAGTAAAGGCAAACTGGATTTAGTGGCCAGAGCATTGCGGATTGAAAAAGCTGACTTTTATCTTGACTTTGAAGCATTTGCTGATCTTCTGGCCCGAAGAAATGGCCTCCCCGGTAAATACAGAGAGCTTTATAAAAAGCGAGTAAAGGATCAACTGATTGGGAGTCTGCAGCTCAATGCTTTTGCACGATTTGGAACCACGCTGCTTGAAAGATTGTTTTATAAAATTCAGGGATTATACGTGATGTACAATTATTCTATCAGTAATATTCCCAGAGTGCATATAGCCCTGTGTCATATTAAAAATCTCCGGGCTCCATTTATTGGTCTTACTGTAACAAGCTTGAGGAGTGAGCAGAATCATAATTATACAGGTACATTATTTGCTGTACGTTCGAATTTGCATATTATAATGGAAACCGAGTTTGATCATCATGATGAAGTGGTAATGATAGTGACCAATAATCCTGTCGACACGGCAAGAGAGGTACATTTTCTCAATGGTGTGATTCTTGCCGGCTCTGAGGATTTTGTTTCGCACCCTTCTGCCGCTCGTGTTTTTATGGAAAAATTACCAGGGCGATATACCAGGGAGAGTGCATTGAAGATGTTGTCTTCCATAGACACTGGAAAAATTCCCGATGAATATAAGAGGCTTATTACTAATGATATTTCTCGAGACAGGGACGAATATGTTTTGCGGGCTGAACAGATGAGTGCCGCTTATATGGAGACTTTGAAGAAGGTTTCTCCTGTACCGCGCTGATCTTTTGTCCCGTATGACAGTTTAAATGAGGCTTGATGTCGTATTCCCCGGTTTGTCGTGCTTGTCCTGCTGTTACAGAACGGATATTGCAGTTGAAAAGGAACTGAAGGATTGGTTGGGCTGGATGTAATTATACTGTGAAGCATTTGCCGGTAGCTTGTGTTCTATCGTTGCATCCATGGCTGGAAAGTGATTTTCTGTCATCTGTATTTCCGGCTCACAATGCATTCTTCAAAGTGTAATGAGGAAAAATGGATATTCGACAGCTCGATCTGAATCTCTTGAAAACACTCCATGTTCTGCTCGAGGAAGAAAGTGTCAGCAGGGCTGCTTCAAAATTGTTTTTAAGCCAGTCCGCGGTGAGTCACGCCCTCGGTCGATTGAGAGTATTTTTTAATGATCCTCTTTTGATAAAAGTTCGTAACGGGATGGTGCCGACTGTAAAGGCAGAAGAACTTAAAGTCCCCCTGAACGATATTCTGCTCCAGATTAAAAGCCTGGTGGATGAGGAGAATTTTGATCCGTCAACGGAAAAAATCACTTTTCGCGTTGCGGCAAGTGATTATGGTTCAGGAATTATTTTGCCCAGCCTGGCGGCCAAGATGCTTGAAGAGGCGCCTGACTGTTCCCTTGAATGCGGGCCAATTACGAATCATCTGGAACATGATCTGCATCTGGGTCTGCTGGATATCGCTTTTGGAGGGTATAAACCATTTAAAAATTACAGCCATGAGATACTTTTTCATGATCGGTACGTTGGCGTTGTTCGGTCCGGCCATCCGATTACCTCGGAACACCCTGCCAAAAGTGATCTGGTACGGTGGCCGCATGTGTATATCAGCGCATCCTCCGAGAGTTCAGATAAAGACGAATTGTATAAACTGCTCGGGATAGGTAAGACAGGCAATGTTATAACAGTCAAGGAGCCATATTTCCTGGTTGCGCCCCTCCTGGTTGAGAAGAGCAATCTGATCATTATTATGCCGGAAATGGGTGCAAAACTGATGAGCAGGCTTGTTGATGTCAGACGCATTGAATTACCGGTACCGGAAAAAAGTTTTCCTTTCATTCAGGTCTGGCATCACAGGCGTGATAATGACAAAATGCATCAGTGGTTCAGGAAGAGAGTTAAAGAGGTCTGTCTGCAGACCGATGATTATTTTGTAGCTGATTACGTATGAAACTCAGCCTGTTATTTGTGAGTCTGGGGATTGGGCCTGTTTTATCAGGCGTATTTCAAAAATCACATTAGACTGATTATAAAATGATCTGGACTGACATTTTTTCATCTGAATTTCTTATCAATTGAGATTTCCAGTGATTTTTGACCGTAGGCTAGCCTGATAAAACAGGCCCAATCCACAATTTGCCTGAATTTCATGGGTAATCAAGATAACTTTTGTTATTTAGAAGAAAAATTATAATCAGGGATATTGGCAATAATCATCTGCCATCGAATGTTCACGGATTCAGGTTTTCTGCAGGTGGGCTTGAACGTATCTGATTTCTTCATAGGAGTATTCTTCACCAAGGGCCTCTTTGACTTCACTCAAAAGAGAACTTTCGGTTTTTTTCATGGCGTCGGTGATTATTTGAATTTTTTCAGGGGGCATCAGTTGTTCTATATCGATTTTTCCCAACTCGACGCATTTTGCCAGGTGTCGCTGGATGGTGGTGGGGACAAGTTCTCGCTCTTTTGCTATTTCCTGGATCGTTAAATTTTTTTTGAACAGTTCAAGAGTAAGGTCGATGGTGGTTTTTTTAACGGGTTTGCCTTTCTTTTTTTTGGTTTCGTCGGAATTTCCAGGCCCACCCGATTCCGGAAGAGTGGGTGATTCAATATTGTGTTTTTTACAATAGTCGCTCACCATTGTGAGGATTTCTTCGCCGTACCGTTCCGCCAGTACCTTGCCGATACCCCTGATCCGGAGCAGGGCTTTCCTGGTTTGAGGAAGGTGCATGATGATCTGTACCAGAGTCTTCTGGTGAAGGATCTGAAAGGGGGCAATATTATCTTTTTTCGCCCTGTCCATCCGCCACTGGCGGATGGTCTGGAAAAGTTCCGGATGAGTAATGTCTTCTTCGGTGTAGACCGGGGCCTTGTTTTTCTCCTTTTTCCCATGGAAGTCGAGTTCCGCTTCAGACAGGGCCCGGAGGTATGCCGCCGGTGAAAAAGCATTGCCGCAGACAGTGATCGCGGCTATTTTTATATGGCCTTCCTCCCGGAGCTGCTTATGAGCTTTCCTGAGTCGCTTGCCCAGTTCCCTGTTGTCTGTGTCGATGGAAAGACTGTCAATCGGTGCAAGGAGAAGTGATTGCAGTTTTTCTCCGAAATAATCCGAAGCCTTGCCTGTTCGCTCAAGAATGGCCTGGTCATCTGTCGGCAGGATGTCTTCCCGGAACAGTCCCTGCAGCTGGCGGCGGAAATTTTCCCCCACAGTACAGATTTCTGTAAAACAGTTCTGTCGCAATTTTTCCATGTCCGTGACCCCGACCAGATGAATAATGCTTTCGTTGCCCTTAACAAGGCCTGTGAATCGCCCCAGGAGATAGCGCAGTTTGCCGAAGTCAAAGCATTCCAACAGAAGCCGTTGTTGGTAACGGATTGCGGCACGTTCAAGGAGTTCTCGGTCCGGGCCGTTTTCCCGGCTTTGTCGGGTAAACCCGGCAATAGTCGGGTCGCTTTTGATCGTGGATCTTGAGAGGGGCGAGCTGAGAACCAACCCTTCCAGGGTTCTGCAACGGCTGAGGGCAACATAAACCTGGCCGTGGGCAAAGGCGGCCTGGGCATCAATAATGGCGTGATTAAAAGTGAGTCCCTGGCTTTTGTGAATGGTTATGGCCCATGCCAGTTTCAGGGGATACTGCTCAAATTCGCCGATTCTGTTTTCCTTTATTTCCCCGCTTTCTTCATCGAGTTTATATTCGATGTTTTCCCATGTTTCAGGTGCCACGGTGATGGGGTCGGTATCCCCTGGACATTTGACCAGGATCTCTTTACCGCGGATGTGGAGGATTTTACCGATTTTGCCGTTGAAATAGAGTTTTTCAGGAGAGCTGTCATTGCGGACAAACATGACCTGGGCCCCCTCCTTCAGTTCGAGCAGGGCGGATGTCGGGTAGGTATGTTCAGGGAAATCACCGACTATTTCCGCCTCGAATCTGCGGGCCGGGGAGCTGAGGGAATTGAGCCTTTCCCTGTTAATGTCATCCGCGTTACGGTTATGGGTACAGAGGGTGATGTAGCCTTCTTTTTCCGCCGATGAAATGTCAGGCTGGTATCTCCTGTTTAATTCCTGCAGACTGCTTTCGTCCAGGTTGTTGTCACGGACCCTGTTGAGGAGGTCAATGAATTTTTTGTCCGACTGGCGATAGATATGCTGGAGTTCTATGGTGTGAAATTCCGTCTGCTTCAGGCTGTTACTGCTGAAAAAATAGGGGGATTCGTAATGGGGTGAAAGCAGTCTCCACTCATTTTCCCGGACCACGGGGGCCAGTTGATGGAGATCGCCGATCATGAGCAGCTGTACTCCGCCAAAGGGCAGGTTGGAGCGTCTGTATCTGCGCAGAACGCTGTCCACCCCGTCCAGCATATCTGAACGCACCATACTGATCTCGTCGATGACCAGCAGATCAAGGCTTTTTATGATATTGACTTTTTCCTTTCTGAACCGGCGGCGACTGGACTGGGAGAAAGCTTCACTTCCGGGAACAAAGGGGCCGAATGGCAACTGAAAGAAGGAGTGGAGGGTCACACCGCCGGCGTTGATGGCGGCCACACCGGTCGGGGCTGTGACAACCATGCGTTTCGGGCTTTTTTTTCTCAGGTTTTTCAGAAAAGTTGTTTTTCCGGTACCGGCCTTGCCTGTGAGAAAAATACTCTGGTCTGTGGAGGCAAGGAATTCGCCCGCGAGTTCGAGTTCAGGGTTGC
>NZ_JBPLBA010000185.1:0-13024 GCF_054039375.1 Desulfomarina sp.
TACCATTGACCTCAACCGGCGAACATGGTATCCAACTGCACAATCAGTGTGCACCCGTAGCTCAGCTGGATAGAGCACCGGACTTCGAATCCGGGTGTCGGGGGTTCGAATCCCTCCGGGTGTACCAGTAAATTGATGTTTTACCATCCTCCCTCTTATATTCTCGCACCTTGAGTCTCAATCTTCCTGGTTTATTCCGTTCTTTTCAGGATCTTCTTCATGTATATCTGAGTTTATATATTATTTCGTCGAAATTCATCCACCTATTTTACACACTGAAGACCTGTATTATAGTTAATCTTTATACCACCTTGAGAAAACGAAGAAAATGTTCTCTGCGTTCAACAGACAATCCATTGAACACATATCTTTCCAAATACTGGTCTCCTATGAAAATCCAGCAGAAAATCGGTAAACGTTTGGCCGAGTACCTCTCCAGATCAAAAAAAGACAACGTTCAGGTAGCAACTACTACTCCCGAGAATCTTGCCAAAACTCTCAGGAAAGGTGACGTACTGCTGGTTGACGGAAGCAGCACTTTCAGTACTGCAATCAAATACCTGACCCAGTCAAGCTGGTCACATGCCACTCTGTTTGTCGGGGACGACGCGCTTCCGGCTGAGAATAATGGCAGAGAACATAAAGTGCTTGTAGAAGCAGACATAATTGACGGGGTCAGAGGTGTAGGACTCTCAATGTACACTCCTTTTCATACCCGTATCTGTCGTCCTGTGGGATTAAGCCAGAATGAAATAGAAAAAGTTGTCACCTTTGCAACCAGTCGACTCGGTTATCAGTATGATCTGAGGAATATCGTGGACCTGGTCCGCTACCTGCTGCCGACACCACCCATCCCTTCCCGTTTCCGGAGAAGGCTGCTGTCCCTCGGCAGTGGAGACCCCACAAGAGCAATCTGTTCGTCCCTGATAGCCAGAGCTTTCCAGTCAATCAAATACCCGATTCTTCCGAAAACGGTATTGGAAGAGGTGAATACAGCATCCGGCTTGAAATGTCAGAGAGAATTCCTTCACATCCGACATCACAGTCTCTTTACTCCCAGGGATTTTGATGTTTCTCCCTATTTCAGAATAATCAAGCCCACCCTGGAATGCGGTTTTAATCCACATACTCTCAACTGGAGCAGAAAATAGAAAAATAGATTATCTGTTTCCTGATTACCAATGAAACCCTGGCAGGTGTCAGGCTGAGTTTTGTACGTAATTCGAATTTGTATTATATTGTTTTTTAAGATATTGCTTTTTTTTTAAATCGGCTATTTACGTTTCGAGTGTTTCTAGATTTTTACATTTTCTTTGTCCTGCTGGATTCAATGTCGTTAACTCAAGGACAAAATAGTTAAAACAGTCCCATTCTGACCTGTTTATAGCGTCCATCGGATGAGGTAGAATGGGACTCATCTTTTAAGTTAATGACATTGCTGCTGAATTGGTAATTCCAGCAAACCCGGTATTTTACATGCTCTTCCACCTGCTTGGTTATCAATGGCAAGAAATATGCGAAACGCCGACGCCATCAACCCCGCATATTCAACAGGCAAACACACGGACTCCGAACATGCCAATACAGGATTCAGTTCATATTTTTACTCTTCAATATGAATACATTCCGCCGGACAGGACGCCGCTGCCTCTTCAACACATTCTTCGCCGCCGGAATCCTCATCGATCACCTCAGCTTTATCGGTGTCATCATTAAAACGAAAGACATCCGGGCAGATTTCAACACAACTCTCACAACCAATACATTCATCTTCATCAATATGTACTTTCTTTGACATAACAACCTCCTTTTAAGTTCGGCAACACACAACCATACCGAAAGTATCGGGCACATTATTCCGGAAGACAACTTCCCCCGGGCCACCCGAAAAACTTCAGGAATAACTTTAAGTACACCCAGCCAATCATGCAAGGGCAGGAGAGCCTGTTCCCATATCTGTATTTCCCGTTGAAAAAGATCTGATCACACGAAATTGTAATAAAATAATGGGATTGAAAGGAAGATACAAACGAAGTACCATATAAAAGAGAGAACAATCTGTTCTGTTTTTATTCATTCAACTTTTTCAGGAGGGGGGAATCATGAAACGTCTCATACTGACTGCAATAATTTTCAGTTTGTTTTCATTAGGAAACAATCCGGCAAACAGTTTTGCAGCAGAACAGAAAATGCTTCTGCCGGAAAGCCTCGAAGCGCTTTCCCAGATGGCCGCAGATAAAAAAACAGTAACAATTTTCATCGAAGAAGAAGATCCTAAAAGGGCAACAGAACTGCTGAATACTTCAAATAAAGAATATGCCAAAAAAGGATGGGAACTTTTCAACATTGCCACTTATAATTATGATGGTGATTTTAAAGGTTTTTTCATCACTTATCAGAAAAAACTGATTATTTTCTAGGGAAGATTTTCAGAAAACTGTTCACCGGTGAAACCGGTACTGAAGTGTTCTACCATTATCAATCTTCAGGGAGTGAGATTATGCGTCAAATACTGTTTATTTATTCCCTTCTTTTTCTTGCCCTTATTCTCTCCGGCTGTGCTCAGAAAAGCACAATGGACACAGTAATTAAAACCAGACCTGCCGGCGCAACCATCACAATTGACGGCATCCAGGAACCGGAGGTTACACCTTTCAGCTATAAATTTGATTTTGCCAACAACCAGGAATACACACTTCTGGTGGACAAAGACGGATATTTTCAGAAAGAAGTTATCGTCAATAAAAATTATCCTTTACTCAAGAAAGGCAAAATTCTCATAAAACTCACACCAAGCCCCCTCTGGGAGGCAACCACTTTTTCACCAGCCACAAACAACTGGGTTCAGGTTCTCGTAGGAGGAGAACTGACGGCAAAAATGGCCTGGCAGATCATGGTTGATGCGGTCATAAAACGTTCAGCCAATATAAAAGAACTCAACTATGAAGCCGGTTACCTGCAAACCAAATTCACCGTGAAGAAATTTGATACCCAGAATGGAGAGTTTCTTCTCCGCTGTCAAATGATCGCTACACTCGTCTCGTCCGAACCACTTATTTACAGGATAAAGGACGTGGCAGAATGGTCAGGAAATGGTGTCCAGTGGCATCCTTACAACAGGATTTTCATAGAACACGCCAATATGATAGAGGAAATCCAGGACAGACTGAGAAGCAATTAACGCAAGCTTTTCCTTGTTCACTGCCGGTCTATTTGACAAGCACATCTGGAGAAGTATTATATAGAGATACTCCTTATAAAAAGTAATTACGCACAGGTGCTGCAGTTTTCACGATCTCTTTTGTCCCGATAATCACCTGAGGGGACAAAAGAGATCGTGAAAAGCCGGGGTGACTGCGTATAGTTACTGAAAATTTTTTATACGATATCAACTTCCCGTAATTTTACCAGGTTATAATGGTCATTAAAAAATCATGCTGCTATAATCTCATCCTACTCTGTGCACTGTTTTTTTCCACAGTGTTTCCCTCATATTCATATGGTGAGTTTCAAAAAACAAAAATAGCCGTTCTTGATTTCGAGTTGAAAGGGGACGGGTTTAAAACAAGGGACATGGGAGGAATTGTGGCGGAGTGGTTCACCACGACTCTCGTAAAGGACGGACGTTTTGAAGTAGTGGAACGGGCGCTTCTCCAGAAAATCATCGAAGAACAGAAACTGGGCATGTCAGGCTTGATAAACGAAGAAACCTCTGCCCAGCTCGGCCAGATACTTGGCGTAAAAACTATTATCACCGGCTCAGTTCTACAGATAGGCAAAAGCATTGAAGTCAACGCAAGAATAATAAATGTCAAAACAGGATCTATCGTAGCGGCTGAGAATATCAGAAGTAATTCCAGCAGTAACCTGCAGAAAGTCGTAGAACTTCTGACAGAAAGGATTGTAAAGAATTTCCCTCTCACCGGTTATATCGTCAAAAGAAAAGGAAAGACGGTCCTTATTGACCTTGGAACCGCCTCAGGCCTGCAGCCGGGTATGGAATTTATTGTTTTCAAGGAAGGAGAAGTAATTAAACACCCCAAAACCGGAGAGGTTCTTGAGGTCGAACAGGTTCTTACAGGCAGGATAAAAGTCACAAAAATCCGAACGAATGTGGCCAGCGGTGAGATTCTCTCTGAAGAAAAAGAACAGAAGATTCTCTATGGACAGCTTGTCCAGAGCGTACGCAAACCACCTGTCCTTGTAAAAACAGAGCCGATCCGGCAAGAAAAAACCATTCGCAAATCCCTGCCATCGAGCAAAGAGAAAAAGGGATACATTCGAACTGAATTTCCAAAAGGCAACAGGGATAATCTTGCTTCCGGCGGTCAGGCCCCGGCCGTTCTACCTCTTCCCACCGGTTTCTATATGATGGGCGGGCACCGTTTTTCTGAAAAACCGAAGCATTACGTTAAAATAGATAGATCGGTTGATTTTATGGTTTCTGAAGTGACTTTTGCTGACTATGAGCGTTTCTGCAGGGATACAGGGAACCCTGTCCCTGACGATTTTTCCTGGGGAAAGGGAGACAGACCGGTTGTCAATGTCAGTTGGCATGACGCTCAGGCCTATGCTGCCTGGCTCACCTCACAGACAGGGATCGGTTACAGGCTGCCATATGAATCAGAATGGGAATGGGCCGCGAGAGGAGGCTCGGACATTCAATACCCGTGGGGAAACAATTTCAGAAAAGGGATGGCTAATTGCAGAAAATGCGGCTCAGAATGGGACGGCAGGCAGACCGCTCCGGTAAGAAGTTTTCCTCCCAATGCTTTTGGTTACCATGACATGGTCGGCAATGTATGGGAGTGGGTTCAGGACTGCTGGGTGGAGAATTACGTTAATGCTCCCGACAACCAATCCGAACGTAAATACAGTGGAAAGTGCGGCAACTACACAATCCGGGGCGGAGCCTGGAATTCTCCGGTCAGACAGACCTCCACATCCTCCCGTCTGGGCGTATGGGCCAATACCAAAAGCAATTATATCGGTTTCAGACTGGTAAGAGATCCGGCCATCACTGTCAACAGAGAAAAAAAGATGATGCCGGGGAAACAGCACAAGCCAACTATCAGCAATGAAGATGATGACTGGGATGAATACACAGAGACAACTAAAACAACTGAAAAACCGTCGGAATGGGATTGGGGTGGAAGTGAAAAATAACTTTTTATGGAATTACTTCCCCGGTCCCTGTATTTCAAAATATTTTCTTCTAAATAACAAAAGTTATTTTAAAATTTGACCCGGCAACGCCCAGGTGGAACGCTGATTAAGTATAAAACTCAACCTGATAAAGCAGGCACACCCCCAATTCGGCTGAGTTTCATGGGTAATCAAGTAATATTTTCACAAATCAATATCCCAAGCCGTAACGGATTCAGGTCAAATCCAAGGCATACCACAACCATTTTAACTATGGAGAAACATGTGAGTTATTTTTCTTCCCTTTTTTTTCTTGTTCTATTTCTTCTGTCCTTTCCCATCCAGGCGGTATCCGGCAACCTGACTCTTATAGAAAAGAGGTTAAAGGAATTGGATCAACTCAATAAAGAGGCTGTTACCGCGGCTGGTCAATTACCTGAAAACGGTTCAGTTGAAATCAACGCGACAGTCCTGCCGGGCGGAATCAAGGCAAGAAAGGCTCTGCCCGGTGTAAAAGCAACACGTTTTAATTTCGGCAAGAAAGAAATTCTCAATCTGGAACAGAAACAGCCATACACTGTTCAGATCAGTTCCAGCCAGGTCAAATCCCAGTGTTACAGAGTAGCTTCCATGCTGCGTCGCGCTGGTTATCCTGCCTTTACCTCTGAAGTTGATTTCAAGGACAAAGGTATATGGCACAGAATTTTTATCGGCTCCTTTGCAACAAGAGCGGAAGCTGAAGTCATTAAAAACAGCCTGGAAGAAGATGAAATTTCCGACGGGTTTATCCGGGAACTTCCCTATGCTGTCCAGATAGGCAGCGCCTTCAGCAATCTGGAGGATGTCAGACAGGTAAAGACAAAAGTGACCTCTCTTAATTACCTTCCTTATACAAGTTATATTCTGGATAAAAACAAGAACAGAAAAATAAGACTGCTCCTCGGTGCATTTAAAACAAGGGCCGACACGGCGTCACTCCTGTCCGGTCTGCGCAGAAACGGCCTGCAGGCAAGGGTGGTTAACAGGTGATCTTCAGAGGCAAAGCCCGGATCTATTTCGCAGTCCCAAACCTCTGCATCCGGTCCAGGCGAATTTTCCCCAGAACCCATGTATCACCACTCCGCTTGATTGAAGAAAATAAAATATAGCAGGGAAGGCGCTCATAGTTCATACGAACATAAGTGACATTGGAACTCACAGTCTCCCTGACCATCAGAATATCATATGATCTGTAAGAACCTGCCAGCTTTTCGATATTAACAAAAAATGCTATATTTGACGCCATCGCAGTAGCATTTTCATATGGAGAACCAGCCAGCCAGGTGTGGACGGCCGCTTTATAGCCATTAGTTCCATATTCTGCCAGACCGGATAGCACATATGATGGGACAGCCTGAGAATTGTTTACTGCAAAAGTCCACACCGGCAAAAAACAGACTAAAATGACAATCAGATTTACAAACACCTTCCGTACACGGACCATCATCCCTCCTTATTTCTCTGCATCAAGATATAACTGGTGCCTGTCCATGGTTGGTCTTTTTGCCCGATAACTGCGTTGCCCGAAAAATTTTATCCTCGGAGGTAAGCGTAGACTCCGATATCCATTATATGCCTGTGGTAAAATTTCCCGTGCGCCTTGATCTCGAATAAAAATCCTCATTTCCGGGCAGACACTAACTGGTTATAATTCAGTTTTTCATAACATCTCACGAATCACGCAAAGCCAGAGCCGGACTGAGAGAAGCTGCCCTGACTGCGGGATGAACACCAAATATTATCCCCGCAACAATTGCAGAAAAAGGGGCTATCATCAGGCTGAAAGAAGAAATCACCACATCCCAGCCCCCATATTCCTGAATGGACAGAGCCAGGAAAATACCACTGACAATACCCCATATTCCCCCTGAAAGAGTCAACAGAACCGCGTTCCAAAGGTAAAGGGAAACAATCCGGATTCGTGAGGCCCCCATTGCCATTCTCAAACCGATTTCCCTTGTCTGTTCTGCAATATTGGCAAGCATCACATTCATTACACCTATACCGCCAACGAGAAGAGACAGCCCGGCTATCGCCCCCATTATAAAAGAAAAAAGTCTTTGATTTTCCTTTTCCTCTTCAAGAAGATTCACGGGGACCACCAGGGTAAAGTCCTCAATTCGATGATGATTCACAGTCAGCAACTCCTTCACCTGAAGCGCCAGGTCGGCAATCATTCCTTTTCTTCCATCCCGCAGGGTCATCACAATCCCGTCCAGATAATCAATCTCTTTATTATAGCCCAGAGAAGGCAGTAAAGATATGGGTACAATTACAGTATTATCGAAATCCAGGGAGGAAAGGCCGGTTCCTTCGGTAAGCAGTTTCCCTTTATGGGGGAGAAGTCCCACACTCACTACTGGCTGGCCATCAATTCTGAGAATCGCCCCGTTACCGCTCCCGAGAGTTGTCGCAACACCGGCCCCTGTCACACAGATTTTTTCTTGCCTGACAATATCATCTTTGTTGAGCAACCTCCCTTTTTCCGGAACAATTGATTCCGTGTCAAACCATTCAGCCGAAACTCCGAGAAGAGTTGCCTGAACAGTTGAATTATCCCAGAAAACAGTAACATCATCGACTCTTGCGAATGCTCCGACATATCCCCTGCTACCGAGCCAGGACTTCAATGACTGCACATCTTCTCGTGTGAGTCCCCTGGTCATATTGGCAAGACTTTCTCCCTCACCAAGATGGCCCAGGCCGGTATTTTCTATGCGAAGGGTATTCACGCCAAGGGAGGCAATCTTGTCCAGTGCCGCTCTTTTAGCCCCCTCGCCAATAGACAACATGGCAATCAGGGCTGATACTCCAATTCCGATACCAATACTGCTCAGCAGAGATCGAAGAGGACGACGACACAGGGATAACCAGGCGTCTCTCATATCATGAATCTGACAATGGATGATCATCAAAAATGCACTCCTTTCGCTGATTCAACTTTATCAAGACGCAGTGTGCGAGTACCAAAAGCCCCAGCCTCTCTGTCATGACTCACCATGACAACAGAGCACCCTTTTTCCACCTGTCTCTCCAGCAGTTCCATTATCTTCCTGGAATTTTCACCATCCAGGCTGCCGGTTGGCTCATCGGCAAAGATTATTTCCGGTTCTCTTACCAGAGCTCTGGCAAAGACAACGCGTTGCATTTCTCCTCCGGAAAGTGTGGTTGGGAAGCGATGAATCAGCTTTCCCAGTCCCACATAATCCAGAAGTTCCCGGCATCGTTTTTCCACTGAACCATGTGCCACGTGTTTTCCGTAGGAAAACGGCATAGCCACATTTTCCAGGATCGTCCTGTCGGATAACAGGTGTGGTGTCTGGAAAATAAATCCGAAAGAACTGTTACGCAGTCGGGCTATTTCCATTTCATTCATTGTGGAAAGAGATTTATCCTTAAAACAGACCTCACCCTGTGATGGAAGATCCAGACCACTGAGAAGATTAAGAAGCGTTGATTTTCCTGCACCAGAACGTCCCGTAATAACAAGAAACTCCCCTTTTTCCACAATCAGAGACAGGGGAGCCAGTGCCAGGCACGGACTGTCCCCCGGACGAAAGGATCTGGAAATATTGTCGGCTTTAAGAAGAACAGACATTTATTCCCCCTGTCGGAAAACCTTGTCTCCCGCCTGTAAACCACTCACTACCTCAACCCATTCTTTTCCCCGGGCGCCGAGCAATACCGGTACCGGCCCGGTATCTCCCTGCTTCTGCACGTAAGTACTGCCTGCATGATAAATTACTGCATCCTGTGGAATTGCAGGAACAGATTTCACCAGCCGATAAATAATTCTTGTGGTAACAGACATGCCAACGTGCACCTTGTCGGTATCACCTGTAAAGCGTACCCGGGTATAAAAACGACGTACCCCCCTGTTTTTCCTGTCTTCCTTGGCCAGGGAGGCAATGGATTCAACACGGCCGGGAAAGAGCTTTCCCGGAAAAGCATCAAGCTCTATTTCAGCACTCATACCGTTTCCGATTTTTGCCACATCAATTTCCCGAACCCGGATTTCAGCCACCAGATCCCTCGTATCAGGTACTTTGAGAAATGTTTGTCCTTCCCATACTGAATCTCCTATCTGTATCTTCCTTCTCCCGTTTTCCCTGGGAAGCTCAGCATAAAGAAGGAGTCCTCCAGTGGGAGAATAGATGTCACAGTTCATCACATCCATTTGAGCTTTTTTGAGAATTTTTCTCCGATTCTCCAATGCCCGCCGTGCCTTTTCCACCTTGGCATTCCAGTTCTGTATCTGTAAATCAGCTGTCCTTCTGACCCGCTGCAGATTGCTTTCAGCACCCGTGACCAGCAATTCTGCCTCACGCAGCAACTTCGGCCAGGTGTACCTGTTAAAATTCTTCAACTCAGCCCGGGCGACCTGAACCTGCTCCTCGGCGGTTTTGACTTTTTCCGCACTTCTGTCCCTTTCCCGAACACTGATATGTCCTTTTTTCAACAACACTTCCAGATCAGCAAGCTCATTCCTGTCCAGCGCCAGTGCCCTATCTGATTGATGGAGCTTTTGTTCGAATATTTTCCTTTTCAGCGGGCCTGTTCCGTTTTCAATATTATTTGCCTGAATTCTCGCTATCTCAAGTTTCCTGACAGCCTCTTCAATCTTTCCGTTTTCCTCTTCTTTCTGTAAAGACAGTAATTTTTCAGTTGCATGAAAAGTTGCTTCCGCATCCGCAAAGAGCTGCTCCGCCTTAAGCAGTTTGTCCAGAAAAGGTTTGGTGTCAAACCTGGCAATCAGGGTTCCCTTTTCCACCCTTGTGCCTTCCTTGATCAGCCAGACAATTTTCGCCTGATTACTTGATATTTTCGAACTGACCGGCGAAACCTTTGCCGGAATAACTACTCCCCTTTCCAATATACTTAAACGAAAGCTTTTCACTTCCACAGGGACAAATCTTCCTTCTTCTTTTTTTATTCCGGACCCGGGACTGAAAAAAAATCCTGCTCCAAACCATATCAAAAGGATAAAGAATACTCCTCCGCCCAGAAGCAACCTGTTTCTCGTCACAAAACCAAAAAGGTTCATTTTATCAATCCCCATTCTCTTCCTTTTTGAATCGACTGCCCTCAGAGCAGGAATTTTCCGCCAGCTCAATCCATGACAGGTCGAGCAATCCCAAGCTGTTGGCCAGTTTCACGGCAGCAATATTATAAGCGGTCAATGAACTCACTGTTCCGAGTTCCGCCGTCGAAAAAGAATTTTCAGCATCGAGTACATCCATATTGTTGGACAGTCCCCTTTCATACCTGGTTTTTGCAAGATCCAGCGCCAGACTGGCCTGATGATATCTTTTCAGGCTTATCTGGTAATTGTTCTCCTCGTTTTCCAGATCAGAAAAAGCATCTTCCGCTTCCCGAATTATTTTTCTGCGCATGGCATCTCCCTTACGACGGAGCTTTGCCATTTCCATTTTCTTACGCACCAGAGCACTTTCCTCATTAAAACTGTCTAAAGTTGAAAGCATTTCCAGCTGAACAGACCAATTGGTCTGATCAAGCTCCAGGGCCTCCCCGGTACTGTCTCCCTCCCCTTTTTGTTCCACTGTCAGGCTGATCCCTACATCAGGAGACAGGTCTTTTTGCGCCTTTTTAAGTTCGATCCTGCCTATCTCCATATCTACCCGGTGCGCCTGCCAGTCAAGACGTGCTGTAAAAAGCCGATCTTTCCAGTCAGGCGGCACGACCGGTTTCATTTTCCTGATAACTGATGAAATCTGTATGGATTCATTTTCCTCAAGCCGCAGAAGCTCCCGCAAGGCATCAAGGGCCCGATCCTTCTGCAGAATCTGATTCTGAACAATTTTTTCAGCATCAAGAGCTGCAAGTTCAGCCCGATAAACATCAACTTTGGAAACCAGGCCAACATTCTGTTTGGATCTGGCAGACTCAAGATGCGCGAGACTGCGTTCCCTGGCCTCTCTCGATTTCACCAGCAGTCTGTCAGCCAGAAGAAGATTGTAGTATTTCTGCACAGTCGAGAAAATAAATGTCTGTCGGGCCCTCCCGGCCAGTATTTCCTCTCTTTTTGCTTTCAATTGGGCCCTGGTCAGTTCCGTCAGATTGTACTCCCTTCCCCAGCGCCTGAACAGGCCCTGCGAAACCCGTATATATGCCCTTGCCGTACGAGAGTGAGTGATCACATAGTCACTGTTTGTATCCAGTCGGTCTCCGACAGCACCATAGGAAATGGCGGCTCCCGTCTCAGTTTCCTTTCGAAATTCAAGGCCAAGGCGCTGAGCCCCTGTTCCCCTCGTATAACCCAGGGTCGTCAAAGGAACAATTTTCGTCTCAAACCTGTGTTGGGCACTGGCAATATCCATTCTGCTGAGTTGCAGACTGTCCTGAAGATCATAGGAAAAATCACTCCGTTCAAGGGCAGTTTTTATAACAGATGTCAGCTCCGATCCTTCAGCCCACCATGATGGGAAAATTATGAAATAAAGCAGAAGAACAGAACTCACTTTTTTAAACACAACAGTCATATGAAATATCACAGGTTTCAATTTCAATAATTCAAAATGTTATCCAGAACAAACCAGTATGGATCGAGTCAAATGACTCAGCCGTTTATGCCCTTTGGGTATTAACCAGGCTTTACCATCCGACATTGATAATATTTTCCAAGTTTCATCTTTAACGCCCTGAATACTTGACAGTTTCTTTTTTTCGAATGATAATATCATAAGCATGAATGAAAGTTGTATAGCAATCAATGGTTATAATCAAGCCCCCGGGATGGTATTTGTATGCACCCTGTATGATTCTTATTGACAGTCCCCTGTCCTTGTCAGCATGAATTTGTCAGGTTTCATATAATAAATTCCTGATGCATTGGTTTATGGCCTATAGTTAATTGTGTCCAGATAATTTTTTCTCGAATTCATAATGAATTGTTCCACTTTATCCATTTTTTTGATCCTACGGAGTTCAATAATTATGAGCAGATCAGTTTTGTGTACTCTCTTTTTTTCCGCCGTTTTCTTCCTTTCAGGATTGACTGTCCAGGCGGGCCAATCCGGACATCTCCCTTCCGTTGATATCCAGGCAAGATTCATAGTAGTTGACGAACTCAATGCGGAATTCCATAAAGATACAGGCACAATAACAGTAACTGCACTGATCAGAAATGTCTCCCACTCAAAAATTAAAGGATATGCAACGATTTACTTTCTCTCGGCAGAAGGTCAAGAAATCTATTCTTATGAGGAAGAAGTCAATGAAGGCGAGCCGTTTAATCACGGGATATCTGTTACTTTTGAATCAACAGCAAAAATAGGTAATATTGATAAAATTGCATCTATAAGTGTTGATTTTACACAGACCTGAATCTCCGAAGGCTTTATGTCATGCCAGGGCACAGGAAATTCATAAATCGCAATTTTTTCTTTTTCTAGAGTCACGTTAACGATGAAATGACGTAATATTGTGCTGTAATTTTTTGTGCCATTCTGTCTGCGGCTTTGAGCGCATAGTAGAACTATGTAACATAAGCCGCAGGCGGGATGGTGCGAAAAAGGACAAGCAAGATACATCAGAGCAGTGTTGACGGGACACTAGTCACAGATGGGTCTTTTTTATTTCCCTGGAATAAAGAGACCGGGGGGATAAGGCATTTTCAAGGGAGCTTATTATCCAGTGCCTGTCCATAGTTGGTCTTTTTGTCCGATATCTGCGTTGCCCAAAAATTTTTATCCTCGGAGGTAAGCGTAGACTCCGATATCAATTATATGCCTGAGGTATAATTTCCTGTGCGCCTTGATCTCAAACAAAAATCCTCATTTCTGCACAGACACTATCTATATATTGCAAATACAGACAAAAC
>NZ_JBPLBA010000186.1:0-6517 GCF_054039375.1 Desulfomarina sp.
TACAACCCCCAGCCGAGGTTTTTCAGATAAACCGGCAACTGAATCCCCGGCTTTCCACGAGCCTGCTCCTGCTGCGGCACCAGAGATACCAGAAAAAGAGGAAGATGCAAAACCGGAAAAGCCACAGGTGCATCCCCATATTAAGGATATACGGAAAGACTGGCTGGAATTCATTGACTATGTGAAAGACAGAAAACTCTGGATGGCCCAGAATCTGCAACAGGCCGACTCGGCAAAACAGGTGAATGGCGAGCTGCATCTGGTCTACAGTACTCCCTCAAACTGCACGGTTCTCAGGCAGAAAGAGAACCTGAAACAGCTTTCCGAATTTGTTCTCGATTTTTTTCAGCAATCAATCAAAATACGATTTATAGTACCTGATAAGGAACTGGACAATGATGATACTAATGGAGAATCTCCCCGACGCAAACGGAGGGAACTTGCAGATGATCCCCTTGTAGTCATGGTAGCGGAAATCTTCAATGGGCAGGTGGGGAATATCAGAATTGGTCCAGGAAGCAGATAACCTGAATCCTGCAATTCAATTACTTATAATAAGGGTGACCAGGATGGACCTCAGCAGTATCATGGAACAGGCTAGAAACATGCAGGAAAAAATGGCAAAAATCCAGCAGGATCTTGCCTCGAAAACGATTACCGGCAGTGCTGGAGGAGGCATGGTAACCGTCACGGTCAATGGCAAGGCGGACATTCTTTCCATCAATATTGAACAGGCGGTCATTGACCCTGATGAAAAGGACATGCTGCAGGATCTCATTGTAGCCGCGACTAATGATGCTGTCCGCAGGGCACGGGAGCTCGGCAAGGAAGAAATGGCGCAGTTGACCGGTGGACTGAATATTCCCGGAATTTCCAATATTCTGAACCCATGACTGCCCGCATGGTCAGCAACTCCCTGATTTCATTGACCTCTGAACTGTAATTACCGGGTATTTTGTTATGCAGGTCATCCCTCCCGCACTTGAAAAACTTATTGAAAATCTCACATTGCTGCCGGGAATCGGCAAAAAAACCGCCACCCGGCTGGCAATGAATATTCTCCGTCGTCCCCCGTCCCAGGCGAAAGAACTCGCCCGTTCACTGGTGGATCTCCACGATTCCATACAACTCTGCTCCTGCTGTTTCGCATTTTCGGAAAGTGACCCCTGCGACATTTGCGCCGAACCTCGGCGCCACGCCGATATCATATGTGTGGTTGAACAGTCCGCGGATCTGCTGGCCATTGAAAAAACAGCTGCATTCCGTGGACATTACCATGTCCTCCACGGTGTCCTCTCACCCATGGATGGAATAGGACCGGACGAGATTAAAATCAGGGAACTGCTGGCACGCGTGGCAAACGGGACAGTCAGTGAAGTCATTATTGCCACCAGCTCCACCGTTCCGGGAGAAGCCACGGCAAATTACCTTACCGACTCCCTCAAAGACAGACCGGTGAAACTGACCAGACTGGCCTGTGGAATCCCCATGGGAATGGATATTAAATATGCGGATAAATACACCCTGGCCAGGGCGATTGAAAGTCGCTCATCACCTTTATGAAGGACGATCACCCACAGGCATCCGGCTCTAATTGCTCACAGGTGATTTTATTGCGAATGGATATATATTTACGGCAGCACATTTTCTTCAATATAAAAGGTGATTTTATCTTGACACTCACATGATTTACTGGTAATTGAAACAGGTTCGAAGGTTGCGACAGCTTCTCTCGGTCGCAACCCGGTTTTTTTTGTTTGAGCAGGCGCGTAGCTCAGTGGGAGAGCGCCACCTTGACGTGGTGGATGTCGGCGGTTCAATCCCGCCCGCGCCTACCAGAATATGGTAATTGCTCACAGGCACCCCAGCTTTTCACGGTCTCTTTTGCCCGCATAGGTAGACTATAGCAAACAAAAGAGCCTGTAAAAATCTGCGACACCTGCGAGCAATTACAGTTCAGAGGGAATAAACTCACAGAGTTGCTGCCCCTTTGACCAATTACAGAATATGAGGCTAAAGTGAGAACACCTTTTTCATAGGGCGTTAATTCTTTAGCCTTTATTTTTCTATTTATTTAATGGGTGCATCGGTTGGATCATCTTTTTTACCTGCCCTGATCCGCCATGCCTGAAATCTCATGATGGATATTTCTATAGCTTTAGCAGACAATGACAGCAGTGTTTCGGTTCCGGCTGGAACTACTGTTGGCGACGTTCTTTCTTCCCTGCTTTCCAACAAACAGAGAAAACGCACGGTTGCGGTGGAAATCGATTCCGTGCTCTGTGATTTTACCACTACGCTGAACGCCGATGCCACTCTTTTGCCGATTCAGATCGGCTCTGAAAAGGCTCTTGATATTCTTCATCATTCCACGGCACACGTCATGGCCCTTGCCGTACGTGATGTTTTCGGTCAGGATATTAAAATTGCCATTGGACCTTCCATTGACAATGGTTTTTATTACGATTTTTTAAGAGAAGAACCTTTCAGCCCGGAAGATTTCGAAAAGATTGAGGCTAAAATGGAAGAGATCGTTCGTCGGGCTCTTCCTTTCACACGTTCTGAACTTTCCAGTGACGATGCCATAAAAAAATTCGCAGCTGAAGAAGAAAAATATAAAGTTGAACTCATCCGGGATCTGAACACCGACACTGTATCGCTTTACCAGGTAGGGGAATTCACAGATCTCTGCCGCGGGCCACACCTTCCCAACACTTCTTTCATCAGGGCATTCAAACTGCTGAGGGTCGCCGGTGCCTATTGGCGTGGAGATGAAAAAAATGATGTTCTCCAACGAATTTACGGAACATCCTTTTTTGACAGAAAAGAGTTACGAAAATACCTCAATGGGCTTGAAGAAGCTAAAAAACGGGATCACCGCAAACTCGGCAGGGAACTCGAACTGTTCACCGTCCAGGAAGATATCGGTGCCGGCCTGATCCTCTGGCAGCCGAAGGGTGCTCAACTGCGAAGGCTTGTGGAAGATTACTGGAAAGACGAGCATTATCGTCATGATTACGAACTTCTCTACACACCGCATATTGCCCGACAGGATCTCTGGAAGACCTCCGGCCATCTGGATTTTTACAGTGAAAACATGTATTCATCCATGGATATAGATGATGTGGCCTACCAGCTTAAACCGATGAACTGTCCCTTTCATATCGGTGTGTACAACGCCCGCAAGAGAAGTTACCGGGAGCTGCCGATCCGCTGGTGCGAACTCGGAACTGTTTACCGTTATGAACGGGCTGGAGCCCTGCACGGTCTACTGCGTGTTCGAGGGTTCACCCAGGACGATGCACATATTTTCTGCCGTCCGGATCAGCTTGAAGAAGAGATTTTCAATATTCTTGAACTCAATCTTCTGATCCTTAAAAATTTTGGTTTTGAAGATTACGATATTTATCTTTCCACCCGACCGGAAAAATATGTCGGTTCTGATGAAAACTGGAACCTTGCCACCGAATCACTAAAGCTTGCCCTTGAGAAAAAGGGACTGAAGTATATGATAGACCCCGGTGAAGGGGTATTTTACGGACCGAAAATCGACATCAAGATCAAAGATCAACTTGGCAGGTCATGGCAATGCTCAACGATCCAGGTTGACTTTAATCTTCCCGAACGTTTTCAGCTTGGATATACCGGCTCCGATAACACTGAGCATCAGCCCATCATGATCCACCGGGCCCTGATGGGATCACTTGAAAGATTTATCGGCGTGTTGATTGAGCACTATGCTGGAGTATTCCCCCTCTGGTTCGCGCCAGTCCAGGCAAGAATACTGAATATAACAGATGATCAGGCTGCATACTGCGAAGAAATATTCACCCGTTTTCGCAGAGCCGGTCTCAGGGTCGAAAAAGATTTGCGCAATGAGAAACTGAATTTTAAAATCAGGGAAGCTCAGGTCAGTAAAATTCCATATATGCTTATAGTTGGAGACAAGGAAAAAGAAAACAACACGGTAACAGTCCGTCTCCGCAGTGGTAAAAACCTGGCCCCGATGTCCGTTGACGAATTCATCGCCAAGGTTACCGAGGAAGTGAAAACGGGTAGAGGTGATGACAAAACCGAGCCATCATCCCTTAAGTAAATACGTTAATAAATCATAAAAACAGTATACATTTTGTGCCGGAGATGGTATTTTCCGGCAAATATTTCATTTATCTCGTAAATTCGAGGAGGTACAGTTATCAGAAGAGGAAGACAAGCCCCGGTACAACGTGAAGTCAGAGTACAGATTAATGACCAGATACGCTTTCCCAAGGTACGTCTGATCGACCAGGACGGCTCACAAAGGGGAATAGTTACTTCGGATGAAGCTCGTAAGATAGCTTATGACGCAGGGCTTGACCTTGTGATCGTATCGGCTAATGCCGATCCACCGGTATGCCGGGTTATGAATTACGATAAATTCCGTTACGAGCAAAAGAAAAAGAGCCAGGAAGCAAAAAAGAAACAGACGACAGTTGAAACAAAAGAGATCAAATTTCGACCCAAGACAGACGAGCATGATCTCAATTTCAAGACTAAAAATATCAGAAAATTTCTGAAGAACGGCAATAAGGTCAAGCTGACCATGCGCTTTCGAGGCCGGGAAATTGTCTATTCACAGACAATCGGGATTGAAGCCATGAACAAGATTGCCGAATCACTGAAAGAAGATGCTGTTATCCTGCAGATGCCGAAAATGGAAGGCAGGCAGCTTGTTATGTTTGTAGGGCCCAAACCATAATTAACTGACGAACCACATCCAACAATCAGAATATCGATTTTTGTTCCATGTGATATTGAGGTGCAAAGGAGTAATCTCATGCCAAAAATGAAGACAAACAGAGGTGCGGCAAAACGATTTAAGGCCACAGGATCCGGCAAAATCAAGAGGAACAAGGCCTATTCAAGCCACATTCTCACCAAGAAGACAACCAAGCAGAAACGGGGCTTAAGAAAATCCGGCCTGGTGGATTCTGCCAATACCAAGGCAATCAAAAAGATTATGCCTTATCTGTAGTTTGCAACAAACATAATTTTTCCACTGCCGGGAGCTGTTCAGCTTTTGACGGTGACAGACCCGCCTGATAAATGCGGGGGAAAGGAGTATATCATGCCACGCGTAACACGAGGTTTTAAGGCTCGCAGAAGAAGAAACAGAGTACTGAAACTTGCAAAAGGATACAGGGGCGGACGTTCCCGTCTCTATCGTACCGCCACGGAAGCAGTAGACCGTGCATTATGCTATGCCTACAGGGACAGAAGAACCAAAAAAAGAGATTTTCGCCGTCTCTGGATTACACGTATCAATGCCGGTACCCGTCTCAACGATATGAGCTACAGCGCTTTTATGGGTGGACTGAAGAAGGCCGGTGTTGATCTTGACAGGAAAGTACTTGCAAATCTGGCCATTCTTGATGCGGAAGCATTCAGCAAGGTAGTGCAGGTGGCTAAAGAAGCCAACGCATAGGGTGATTGCCTGAAATTCGCTTTTTTCCCTGCCGGACATGGCGTTGGGTTTGCGAACAGGTTTCCTGCATATGACTCATAAAACATGCCGGTTTTTGGTTTATTGAACCATCAACCGGCATGTTTATTCGTAATTACGTTTTTTTCTCCCAGCATCAATTCCTTCATTCTCTACTATTATGGAAAACGAGTTACAACGGTTGGAAAATGAGGCCAGGGATCAACTGGCTCAAATAACAGATAACAGGCAACTTGAGGATTTCCGTGTTTCCTTTCTCGGCCGAAAGGGACATTTCACCACAGTCATGCGTCAACTTGGATCCGTTGCCAAAGAGGACAAACCCCGTATAGGCCGGATGGCCAACAGAATTAAAGGTGAAATTGAAAAGCTCTTCAAGGAAAAGGTCTCCTCACTGCGGGGGGCTGTGCAGTCTGAAACTGAGACGCCCGACCTGACCCTTCCCGGTCGATTCCCGGCTGTGGGCAAACTCCATCCGGTCACCCAGGTCATGAATGAGGCCTGCGCTATTTTCGAACAACTTGGTTTCTCGGTGGCTGAAGGTCCCGATGTGGAAACGGATCATTATAATTTTGAAGCCCTGAATATTCCTGCCCATCATCCCGCCAGGGATATGCACGATACGTTCTACGTCAGTGATTCAACCCTGCTCCGTACCCACACCTCACCCATGCAGGCCAGGATCATGGAAAGTCGGCAACCCCCTCTCCGGGTCATCGCTCCTGGAAAGGTGTACAGGTGTGATTCCGATATAACTCATACTCCAATGTTCCACCAGGTTGAAGGTTTTCTGGTTGACAGGGATATCTCTTTTGCCGATCTTAAAGGTATCCTGACTGTATTTCTCAGGGAAATGTTTGAAAAAGAACTTCCCTTACGTTTTCGTCCCAGTTTTTTCCCTTTCACAGAACCCAGTGCAGAAGTTGATATTGCCTGCGTTATGTGTGATGGTGCAGGATGTCGGGTCTGCAAAAAAACGGGCTGGTTGGAAATCCTGGGCTCCGGTATGATCGACCCCGAAGTTTTTCGTATGGT
>NZ_JBPLBA010000187.1:0-3625 GCF_054039375.1 Desulfomarina sp.
ACGGCACCCCAGGTGCCGGCAGCCACCAGAATCAGAATGACTGCCAGCAGAACCTTCCAGGGCCACGTATCCTGTGAGCCTTTCAAAATAGCGTTTTCCTGTTATCTGAAAATCCCGCTGCAAAAAAGAGTTTTCTGCAGCTGGCATTTTCATTGTCTGTTGTGCCCAAAGGGCATAAATGACTGAACCATACGGCCCAGCCATGCTTTTTACTGGATTTCTTTCAACCACGCGTCATCTTTGAACCATTTTTTGTAAATCTTGTCATATACGCCGTCGTATTTGATCTGGTTCATGAAATTGTTCAGCCAGTTGAGGAAATCGGGATCAGCTTTGCGGATACCCCAGGCCAGAGGCTCTTTGGTGAACGGCTGGTCAAGGTGAACAATTTTCCCCTTGCCCTTCTGGGAAAAAGCGATGGCATTGAAAGGCATATCGTAGATAAAGGCATCAATTTTCCCGTTGACGAGCTCGATAACACCTTCCTGCTCTGTCTCGTAGGAGATATATTTTGCCTTGGAGATCATCCGCTTGGTGGCCTGCTCACCGGTGGTTCCAAGCTTGGAGGCGACTGTGTATTTTGCATTATTCAGGTCCTTATAAGACTTGACTTCTCCTGCCAGTTCCTTCTTCAGCAGAATGGTCTGACCTATAAGAATATAGGGAGTGGCAAAGTTGATGGTCATGTTCCTTTCCTGGGTAAGGGTCATGCCGGACATGATCATATCAAACTTGCCGGTCAACAGGGCGGGAATAATACCATCCCAGGCTGTGGAGACCAGTTCCAGCTTTACACCCATGGCCTTTGCGACACGTTTTGCCATATCAACATCAAAACCAATGATTTCCCCTTTCTGATTTGTCAGCTCAAACGGCATGTAACCGGGTTCCATACCGACTTTCAGTACACCTCGTTTCTGGATTTCAGCCAGGGTATCAACGGCATAGACAGAACCGGCAGTAAAGGTTAATACTGCCAGTGCAGCAACCAGTAACAGTGAAAGTTTTCGCATCCTCATCTCCTTTGTTTTGGATTCAACATTTAAGGGAAAAATACTCTCCCCCGTTATAACACCTCATATTGCGTAATTACTCGCCCCCCTTCGAAGTGATTGTTCACAGGCACTCCAGCTTTTCACGGTCTCTTCTGTCCGCATAGGTAGGCTATAGCGAACAAAAAAAGCCTGTATAAATCTGTGGTACCTGTGAACAAACAATTACAGTTCAAAGGGAATAAAATCAAAGAGTTGCTACCCCTGCGACCAAATACCCTTCTGAACATCCGCTGACGGATTCGGGACATTTATGTAATGGATGGACGTAATAACATACCCGTACGGTATGAACAACAGGCTTTTGCCATCAAATAAAAACAGGCTTCTCCTGAGCCACCTGAATCTTAACTCTGTTGGGTACCAAACTCCTCACTAAAATTCAAGAAGAATCGTGTTGAGCAATACCAGGTCCGACCCGGACAATCCACCTGTTTTCTGCAATTAAGAATCAGTACAAGATTTTTTTCCCATGATACTGTAGGGTGCCTTGAAAAATTCAGGAAAACGTAAATGCTTACAGACACCCCAGCTTTTCACAGTCTCTTCTGTCCGTATAAGTAGGCTGTAGCGAACAGAAGAACCTTCAAAAATCTGTGGTACCTGTGAACAATTACAGTACAGAGATAATAGAATCACATCGTTGCTGCCCCTGTGAGGAGTTACAGGAAAACGTATGAACACACTTTCAACCAGACAGCTTCTTTTCACTTATATCGCCCTGGCTCTGGCCGTTCTTTTCTGGGGGCTCTCTTTTGTAGCGACAAAAATCGCCCTGGAGAGTTTTCCGCCTTTCTGCCTGATCTTCCTGCGCTTTCTCACCGCTTCTGTTTTTTTCACCTTTCTCCTGCTGCGCACAGGCTTCCCTTCCATGACATGGAACACCCTTAAGCCCCTGCTTTTCCTGGCCATCTTTCAGCCCGGGCTCTACTTCACCTTCGAGACTCTCGGCCTGCAACATACTTCGGCAACCAAGGCTTCCCTCATTATCGCCACGATTCCCATCGTTGTCCTGATCCTCTCCATTATTTTTCTCAGGGAACGTGTTCGATTTCTCAATATTATCGGCATCATTATTTCCATGATCGGGGTAATCCTCCTGGTCTTCGGTGGCCGTGATATCCAGGAAATGAATGGCACGCTTCTGGGAGATGCCCTCATTCTCGGCGCTGTTCTCTCCGCCTCCATGTATATGATCCTGACCCGCAAGCTCGGTGAGCTGTTTTCACCCATTCAGATTACCGGAATGCAGATCATTCTCGGCGCGATTATCTTTTTCCCCGCTTTTCTCTATACCATGCCGCAGATCCAGTGGCGGGAAGTAACCGCGGAGGCCATTGGTGCCGTTATCGGCCTGACTGTTTTTGCCACAATCGGCGCCTTTCTCTGCTACAATTACGCCCTGACCAAGCTCCCCGCCTCCCGGGTATCGGTCTGCATCAACGGAATTCCACTGGTAACCGCCTGCGGTGCCTGGTTTCTCCTTGGAGAGCAACTCGCGCCCCTGCAGTTTCTCGGCGGCGCGATTGTTATCGGCGCGGTATACCTGGCAAATGTCAATGGACAGAAAAATCGTAATGAAAGCGACTCCAGATAGTGGTAGACTTCTGGACAGACACTAACTCGCCCCCGACGTTAACTATATTTAAAAGATAGGTTTTCCCATGAAAGTTATTATTGCCGGTTCTCTTGCCTACGACAGAATCATGAACTTTTCCCAGAATTTTTCCGATCATATCCTGCCGGAAAAAATCCATAACCTCAACGTGGCCTTCGAAGTCGATGGAGTCACCGAAAATTTCGGCGGCACCGCTGGAAATATCGCCTACGCCCTGAATCTCATGGGTGAATCAGCCACGTTTTCCGCTACCATCGGCAGTGATTACCATCAGTATTTTGAGTGGCTGGAGAAAAACGGCATCAGCCGGGAAGGCATCAGGGTCATAGAGGAGGAGCTGACTGCCGGTGCCTATATCACCACCGATAAAAGCAACAACCAGATCACCGGATTCAACCCCGGCGCCATGAAACATTCCTCCAATCTGGAGTTTTCCTCCCTGGACCCACAGAACACCCTGCTGCTCATCTCGCCCGGCAATCTGACAGACATGATCGAATACCCGAAACAGTGCCGTAAAAAAAATATTCCCTATATCTTTGACCCCGGCCAGTCCCTGCCCATGCTTGACGGCCATGACCTCAAGGAGGTGATCTCCGGCTGCAGAATGCTGATAGTCAACGACTATGAATTCAATATGATCCTGAAAAAAACCGGCTTTGACGAAAAAGAACTGCTGGAAAAAGCCGGGACCACGATTATCACCTACGGGGGAGAAGGATCAAAAATCTTCGAAGCGGGAAACACCACCCGGATCCCCACCTTCACAGCCCGGCAGGTAGTCGACCCCACCGGTGCCGGAGACGCCTACCGCGGCGGCCTTGTCAGCGGACTTATCCAGGGAAAAGACCTGGTAACCAGCGCCACTTTGGGCAGTGTCTGTGCCTCCTTTGCTGTTGAGAAAAACGGTACTCAGGTCTACAGCTTTACCAGGGAAGAATTTGCATTGCGGATG
>NZ_JBPLBA010000188.1:0-10830 GCF_054039375.1 Desulfomarina sp.
TATGTTGTTATTTAGTTTTCAAGGACCATCTCTCAACCCGCTTTATAAAAACGAATCGCGCGGTACAAGTTCCGCGGTGAGGCAAACAATTTAATGCAGATAAACTAAACTGTCAATCTCTTTGTTCCGTCATTTCATCTTTTGTTTCAACCAAATGAATCACCAGAAACACCCCGGCATCTCCAAAAGACCGCGGCAAACTACTTTATTACGCAACAGCCGTCAAGGGGAAAATGAAAGAAATGAGAAAAATAAAATTATCTTGTGGCTGAAAGGGCAATTATATAAAACATCGCTGACTGCTCACAAGTACTCTCCCAGCTTCTCACAACCTCTTTTGTCTGAATACGTAGGTAAAAGTGAATAAAAGAGTCTGCAGAATTATGCGGTGTCTGTGAGCAATTACAGCTCAAAAGTTATCAAATTATGGAGTTGTTGCCACTGTGAGTAGGTAAAAGCATTCGGTATATGTACGGATTATTCTTGGTTAGAATTTATATCCGTGTTAATAAAGCGTTTTGTCTCTTTTCATTGAGTATAGCATAACCAAAAATAACAAAACAAATGAATTCAAAACAAAAAAAACTTGCATCCCTGCCGAAGGTGGATGCCATTCTTTCTATTCTTGAAAATTCTGAAGATTTATCGGCCCCGAGGCGTTTAATCAAAACCGTTATTCGCACGACTATTGAGAGGGAAAGAAAAATCATACTGTCTGGCGGTAATGTTCCAGGGAGAACTTTGGAGGAATGGTTGGCACTGGTGAAACGAAATATTACTAAAAAACAGGAACCTAACCTTAAACGTATATTTAATGGTACAGGTGTAGTTGTTCATACGAATCTCGGTCGGTCTATTCTATCAACTCAATGTACTGAGAGTTTGACCAGAGCCGGAAGATTTTATTCAAATCTGGAGTTTGATCTTCAAAGCGGACAGCGCGGAAGCAGGTACAGCCTTGTAGAGGAAATCATCTGTGATCTTACGGGAGCTGAAGCTGCCATTGTAGTAAATAATAATGCGGCTGCAGTGCTGTTGGCTCTTGATACTCTGGCTAAAGATCGTGAGGTCATTGTGTCCCGTGGACAACTCGTGGAAATTGGGGGATCTTTCAGGATACCTGATGTCATGAAAAAAAGTGGGGCACATCTTGTCGAAGTGGGGGCCACCAACAGAACACATCTCCATGACTATGAAAATAGTATAACTCCTGAAACCGCTTTGTTACTTCGTGTGCACACTTCAAATTTCAGAATTATTGGTTTTACCTCAGATGTCTCGGCTGAAGAAATGGTTGAACTGGCTGGGAAAAAGAATCTTTTTACAATGGAAGATCTTGGTAGCGGATGTCTTGTTGATCTTTCCAGGTACGGTTTTCCCAAAGAACCGACTGTCCAGGAAATTGTAAAAGCCGGTGTGGATGTGGTGACTTTCAGCGGAGATAAGTTGCTTGGTGGCCCCCAGGCAGGAATTATTGTTGGGAGCAGTGAAGTTATAGGGAAAATCAAGAAAAACCCCCTGAACAGGGCACTGCGAATTGACAAGTTTACTCTCGCTTCACTGGAAAGTGTATTGCGGGAATATTATGAGACAGAAAATGCCCTTGCAAAAATTCCGACACTGGCCATGCTGACGGTTGGAAACAGTGAGTTGAAAAAAAGAGCTGTACGGATTCAGCGTCGTTTGAAAAAATCTGTACAGACCGGATGTGAATTCAAACTTGTGCCAACAGTCAGTCGAGTTGGGGGAGGGGCACTTCCCGAATACAGTATTCCTTCCTGGGCAGTGGTACTGACGCCGGAAAAAATGAAACTCAGCTCCTTTGAGAAGAAATTGCGCAGTCTCAAAATTCCTGTAATCGGAAGAATAGAGAATGAACAGTTTCTTCTTGATGTTCGCACAATAGGGGATCATGAAGTTGTGGATCTTGTCGGGCAGTTGGCGGGGTTTTTCAATGACGGGGAGCCGAGTGATTAAGAAAAAATTCCCACTGGCATCAGGGAACCAGGGACTGGTAAAAAAGGATTTCCTGCGATTTTCAAAGGCTTTTGCTGATATTCTTCTGGAAAAAGTGGTAACCGCGGAACACCTGGATTTTATTGTTGGTGAAAAGCAGTTAAAAGATCAATTTTCGGATGAATCCTGTTTAAATGAGCTTGTTGGAATTTTCCGGCAGGTCGTAGAGGATGGTCGCCGGATCGGCAAGGTTGATAATTTTCTCTTTCTACCTTTTGTCCTGTCGGATCAAAGTGTTATTACTGCATTATTTTCAGGGCTCGATCCTCTTTTCCTCAGGCGGGTTACTGAGGACTGGCTGTTTGATGTCAGGCGGGAAGCAAAGCGAAGTTTTCTGCTGCTTAAACAGGCCCGGATTGATGATTTAACCGGATTGTTCAACCTGTCAAATCTTTACTCTCTTCTGGATACTTTTTCATCTGCTCGAAATATTCAACTGCTTGTGGTTGAGATCCCCGGAAAGAGTATGACTTTCCAGGCAGCGAGCCGTCATTTACACAGATGCGTGGAAACTTTACGGGCATTTGTGCCGGAGAGGGCAATTCTTCACCATCTTGGCAACAGTATTTTCGCAGTTGTTACTAATCGCGACCACAAGGCCGGCAATACAGGTCTGGCTGCTTCCCTTGTGGCTTATCTGAAAAGAGAGGGATTCAAAAAAGTTCATATCGGTACAACATGTTCAACGACTGGAGATATAGAAGGGAAAAAGGGGAAAAATTTTCTTGATGAGGCATGGACGGCCCTTTGGGTTGCCCGAAAAAGAGGACCGTATGGTTTCTGTGATTTTGATCTGCTCGCCCATCCTGAAGCGCATCCTCTGGTTCGTCCACATGAAGGGCTTCTTCGGAAACTCAGGCGCTTGTGGCGACAGTCGGAAAGGTTTTTTCTTATTTATTTCCGCAGTGATGAAAAATGTTTTTCAATTGTCAGTGATATGAAGGTGCTGATTGACAGAGGGGAGTGTATTCCTGTCGATAATGATCTTCTCGTTTTTCTTGACGGTGAAAATGATGTCAAAGTATTGCAATGGACTGAAAATGTCCTGGAAAGTTACAGGAAAATTAAAAAAGGCAACACTGTTTCCGCTGGGATATGCGGTTTTCCCTATGCTGACTTTAAAAAAGGAGAAATTCCATATAACTGCCTTAAAGCATTGGAACATTCTTCTTTTTATGGTGACTGTTCAGCAACTCTTTTTAACGCCGTCAGCCTGAATATCAGTGGAGATATCTTTTTCGGTGATGGAGATCTTGTTCAGGCAGTAAAGGAATACAAAAGAGGGCTCTTATGTGATGCCGAAAATGTAAATCTGTATAACAGCCTTGGAGTAACCTATGCACTGATGAACAGACACAAACAGGCAGAAGAATGTTTTAAGAAAGGGTTGGAGCTTGATGCGGACAATTTTATGGCTTTGTATAATCTTGGCCTGGGAGAACTTGAGAAAGGTAGAAGAGAGGAGGCCATCACTTTTTTCAGGCAGGCGCTTGGCTGCGGGATTGATGAGACTCTGGATCAGTCTGTCCGGGAGGATCTGTGCATTCAGATTGGTGTACTTTCTTCGGAAACCGGCAATTATCAGGAGGGTCTGGATTTTCTTTTACCCCTCTATGAATCGTTTTCCGGATCTGGCAGAGCTGATCGGATTGTATATCATATCGGATTATGCCACTACGGACTTGGCTCCGCGTCCGAGGCCATGATGTGGTTGCAGAAGGCTTTGCGCATTGACGAGTTTGATCACCGGGCTTTGAATCTTCTTGGTAAAGTCTATTTTGAGAATGGGGAGGGGGCGGAGGTAGCTCTTTCTCTCTGCCGAAAAAGTGTGGAACTTCGTCCTGATCTGCTGGGGTACCGTATAGTGCTTGCCAGAATTCAGATTCATTGTGGATTGTTTCAGGAGGCAAAAGAGGTGCTTAAGCCTTGTCTGAAAGATAAACGTTTCCTTGTTGAAACCCGAATTCTGCTTGCCGGATGCTGTCTTGAGATCGGTCATGAAAGAAGGGCGTTGAACTGGTTTAATAAAATTGCAGAGCAGGAAGGAAAGCAGTTTGAGGAATATGTGGTGTTATCCCGTAACCTTCTGGGGAAGCGCCTGGATCCGCAGTGATTGGGAACTATTATAATGAGGGACAATAAATGGAAAGAGAAGAGAGAAGAAAGGTGAGAAGAGAGCATAAATATTGTCTGGATAATTCCGTAATTGGAGATTCGTGGCGGATGTTCAGAATAATGTCCGAGTTTGTTGACGGTTTTGATGCCATGTCGGCTATTGATGTTCCCGCAGTTACAATTTATGGTTCGGCCCGGACTCCACCGGAAGATAAATATTATCAGCTGGCTGATCAGATTGCAGGTGAACTGGTAAAGAGCGGTTATGGAATTATCACTGGCGGCGGTCCGGGTATCATGGAAGCCGCCAACAAAGGAGCTGCCGAAGCAGGAGGAGTGTCTGTGGGACTGAATATAAACCTGCCCCACGAACAGCAGCCTAATCCCTATTCAAATTTTGAACTGAATTTCAAATATTTTTTTGTTCGCAAAGTGATGTTCATGAAATATTCCATGGGGTTTATCTGTATGCCAGGCGGATTTGGCTCTCTGGATGAACTTTTTGAATCTCTGACACTTATCCAGACAGAAAGAATTAAACCGTTTCCAATCGTCCTGGTTGGCAGCAGATTCTGGAAAGGACTGGTTGACTGGATTGACGAGCAACTGCTTGGCTGCGGCAATATAAGTGAAAAAGATAAATTTCTCTTTAAAGTGATGGATGATGTGGATGAAATTGTGAATTATTTTCAAAAAACAATAGCTGTGTAGGTTTTTGATTCCCTGATGGCAGCAATACTCCTTCTGAAAAGTAGCAGAAAGAATCTTTGCTATCTTTTTTTGTTATGCTAAAATCAAGGCTGGAAAAAAGGTGTTTGTCTGAATAGTTATACTTGAGGAAAACTATGGCCCAGATTGATGGATTTTTTAAATTAATGAATGATGAAGGTGCTTCCGACCTGCATATGGTGGCCGAACAGCAGCCTCTGCTTCGTATTCGTGGAGATATGGAGCGGGTAAAATTTAAAAAGCTGGGCAATGATGAGCTCAGGGCCATGCTGTATGAGATCTGTCCCGAGGAAAAGATCAAGGTTTTTGAGGAAACCGGGGATGTTGATTTTGGTTATGAAATTCCTGGTCTGGCCCGATACAGGTGTAACTTTTTCCAGCAGAAATATGGCGTTGGAGCCGTTTTTCGGGAGATTCCCAGTGAAATAATGACCTGTGATCAGTTGGGACTGCCAAAGGTCATTGCCCGTCTTGCCCATCTGCCGAAAGGACTGGTTTTAGTGACGGGGCCGACAGGATCAGGAAAGTCCACGACTCTTGCAGCTATTGTAGATGAGGCCAACAAGACAAGGAAAGATCATATTCTTACCATTGAGGATCCCATAGAATTTGTCCACAGGAGTCAGAAATGTATTATTAATCACAGGGAAGTCGGAACCCATACCAAAAGTTTTGCATCGGCATTACGGGGGGCTTTGCGTGAGGATCCTGATATAATAATGGTCGGAGAATTGCGTGATCTGGAGACGATTTCTCTGGCCATGGAGGCGGCCATGACCGGTCACCTGGTTTTCGGTACCCTGCATACCATCAACGCCATGAAAACTGTTGACCGTATAATTGAGATTTTTCCGGCGAATCAGCAGGGGCAGGTCAGGTCCACACTTTCCGATGCCCTGAAAGCAGTAGTGTCTCAGACGCTTTTTAAACGGGTTGATATCAAGGGTAGATGTGCTGCCCTGGAAATCCTCATTGCTACGCCGGCTGTTCGAAACCTTATCCGGGACTCTAAAACATTTCAGATACTTTCCACCATGCAGACTGGGAAAAAATACGGTATGCAGACCCTGGATGATGCAATCATGGAATATCTGCAGAAAAAAATGATCAGTCCAGATGATGCTTATTCCAATGCCGTGGAAAAGGCGAAATTCGTAAAATTCTTACGAAAACCCCCATCAGATTTTACAGAAGTTTAAGGTCTGTATTGTTATTTTCGACTAATCGTCTGACCGTTCTCTGTTGATCAGATATCTTTTTATTCCACGTAATGGATTCCTGTCTCTTACGTTGTGGCCGAACAGGGCGTAACCGTCGTCATCGGAGACTATTTCGATGGTTCCGTATTGGGCAGTGGTCAACATGAGGATATCGTTTCTCCTGCAGAGTTGCTGGAGTCCAGGAGAGGGAAAATATTTCTTCCTTGTTTTTCCAGCCGATACAACCATGATTCGGGGACTGATCTTCCTGAGAAACTGCTCGGAATTTGAAGTTGCCGAACCGTGATGGGGAGAAAGAAGAATATCACTATGCAGGGGAAAACGCCTTTTTAAAAGTGAGTATTCGGTTTTTTTCTCTATATCGCCGGGAAAAAGAACAGAAAAATTTTCTCCGGCAGCCCGTATTATCAGGCCGTTGTTTTCTCCTTTTCTGCTTCCCGGCCAGGATGTTGTATTGGCAATACACTTCACTTTCCTGGTCTGTTCAAGAAATTCACCCTTTTTCGCCACTCTTGTCTCGATCATCCTCATTCTTGCTTTCTGCAGAAAGTGCTCGAAAAAAGGGTCATGTCCTGAATGAGTGTTTACCCAGATGACAGAGGGAGAAAAATGTTCAACGATAAACGGTAGCCCATTATAATGGTCTGCGTCAGGATGGGTGACGATGATTGCATCGATTCTGGAGATGCCCTTTTGCCAGAGGTAAGGGGCAATAACCTTTCTGCCTACTGTAGCTGAGAGATACGATGATCCCCCGCCATCGATAAGCAGTCTGTATCCCGACGGCAGGGTGAGGAAAGCGGCACTTCCCTGACCTACATCGAGAAAGGAGATAGAGAATTTTTTTCCAGTTGGCCTGATGTCGAACAGTGAGGGAACAAGGTAAAAGAGAAGGGTGCAGATGAGGGCGGATGCAGGTATTATATTGTTCATCCGGGTCTTTCTGCAGATGAAGAACATGTATAAAGAGAGATAGTAGGACAGGATCAGGGGTACAGGTGGTGTTGGCAGGTAGACATCTGAAAAGGGTAAGGCTGCAAAAAACTGTACACATTGTATAGCTGCTGCCAGGCCGTTGCTGCCTGTCTGCAGTAAAACTTCCCCTAAGGGCGGCAGAATAAAGAGAAAGGGGAGGGAGAGAAACCCAAACAGAAGGGACCAGAGGCAGATCAGTGGTTCAATGACAAGATTTGCAACAGGACCGACAAGGGATATCCTGTTGAAATAATAGAGTGATATGGGGGCAGTGGCCAGAACGGCAACCAGGGAGACCAGCAGGGCGGAACCAAGCCATGCTCCGGCTTTGGCCATGAAACTGCGTGAATGTTCAGTTTCTCTGGCAGATGATACAATTTTTCTCAGGCAGGGAAGAATAAAGAGGATGGCTGCAACCGCTGCAAAGGAGAGCTGAAAGGAGGCAGTAAATAACTGAAGAGGAGAAAAAACCAGGATAGCCAGTGCTGCACCACAGAGAAGCTCGGGTGAAGATTTCTGACGATCGATACAGAGGGCTGCAAGAACAATTAAGCTCATGATTACAGCACGGATAACCGGTGCGTTAAGTCCTGTAATTAATGAGTACAGGACCAGAATCGGCAGGGATAAGAGAGCTGCTGTTTTTTTTATTCTGAATTTGAGCAGGAGAGTTTCAGACCATTTCATGGCGTGATGGAAAAGGAAGAAGAGGAGCACTCCCAGGATACCCATATGAATACCGGAAATTGCCAGAACATGCATGACTCCAGCGGCTTTGAACTGTTCCTGCAGGCTGTTGTCCACTCCTGACCGGTCTCCGAGAAGAATGGCCCGGTAGAGTCCAGCAAGATTCGGGGCAATTGTCCTGGTGATTTTTTCGGCGATGTTCTGTCTCAGTTGTTCTGGAAAATATTTTATTATTTCGACAGCTTTTTTTTTATTTGCCAGTTTCCGGACAAAGAGCGGGGTGCGGATTTTTCCAGTAATCCAGATATTTTTTCGGGCGAGATAGCGGCTGTAATTAAAGCTGCCGGGTGAAAGGTAGCCTTGCGGTCGTTTCAGCTCGGCCCGAATGACGAGACTGTCTCCCGGCAATATACCTTGAGGCCATTTCCCGGAAAGTCTCAGGAGGATACGGCCAGAGGCTGGTGTGAAAAACCGTTGGTTTTGAAACTGGAGGGAATGCAGTGAAATTATAATCCTTGTAATGTCTCCAGACTTTAGGTGTTCAGGCATGGTTTCCAGGATTCCTGCAAGAATGACTTCCCGTTTTTCTGTAATCCTGTTGTAAATATGATTCGGATCATTCGGAGGATGTAATCTTTGTGAAGCCTGTTGCAGGCCTAGACCGAAAAAAAGGAGGAGTATCAGCCAGTACACGGACCTGTTGCGTTTCTGTAAATGAACAGAGGCGGTCAGGAAAAGAAAGAGGAAAAGAACGCCTCTGACGGGGAAGCCCTCCGGGGGGAACCGTTCAATGAATAAAGTGGAGGTGATACCCAGGATAAAAGCCAGAGTTATCGAAGGCAGCAGGTGATACGATAAAAGAGAGAAAAGGCGACTCACATCAGTTTGTTTATTATTTTCAAGTGGTTGTCTATGACACCTCGTTGGTGCATAATACATTGCCGGGCGGCAGTGCCATATTCTTTTCGTTTGCTGTCTGAGGCTAGAAACAATTCAACAGCTTGTTGCAGTCCGTCCCCGTCCTTCACCTGCAGCCCTCCACCGGCCTTAAGCAGGGAGAGGGCAATTTCATGAAAGTCACTCATATGTGGACCAAATATAATCGGGATGCCGAAAATGGCAGGTTCCACAGGATTGTGCCCCCCGCTGTTGACAAGGCTGCCACCGATAAAGGCGATATGGGAGAGTGAATAAAAATCGATGAGTTCTCCGATGGTATCGAGCAGGAAAATGGCTGAACGGGAACTGTTCATCGCTGTTCTGCATTCGATATCAAGGTGAAATGATTCCGCAAGGGAACAAATTTCCTTTTTTCTGTCCGGGTTTCGTGGAGCGACAATCAGTAAAAGATGGGGGAAACTGGGGCGCAGAGCTCTAAAGACCTGAAAAAGTATACCCTCTTCGCCGGGATGAGTTGATCCTCCAATGAGCAGTATTTTTTCTGATGGAAAGAGGGTCTGTAATCCGTTTGTCATCGGATTGTCCGGAATTTTCGTGTCAAATTTGAGGTTGCCGGCTGTTTTAATACGTTTTTCCGCTACTCCAAGGACATTCATGGCCTTTGCATCGGCTGCAGTCTGCATGAAGAGGCAGTGAAAAGAGCAAAAGAGCGGTTGGAAGAAAAAGCGGAATCGCCTGTATCCTTTCATCGATTTTTCTGATATTCTGCCGTTGACCAGAACCGCAGTAATGTTTTTAAGACGCAGGTAGCCTAGTAGGCCCGGCCAGAAATCGGTTTCCACCAGGATGAACAGTATTGGTTGTATGCGATGGACAAAAAGTGCAACGACCGGCAGGAGATCGATGGGCGAAGGAATAATATGGTCAACAAGATCAACTGCCAGTTTACGGGCGATTGTTTGTCCGGAGCGGGTTGCAACGGAAAAAACAATCCTGTGGCCGGGATGGTCTCTGCGCAATCCTTTGAGGAGAGGGATGGCCGAGGTGACTTCCCCCACTGAAAGTGCATGGACCCAGATGGTTTTTTGACCAGGCTCAGCCGCGGGGATAATTGCCGGCAGGCCTGCCCCGAGGCGGGCAGGTATCCGTCCCCTGTACCTGGGGATTACCATGGCCGGGATGATCAACAGTAACAGTAGCGGCAGAAGAAGAAGCTGCAATAAACAGTAAAATATGAACATGTTATGAATATTATCCTGGTCTCATCAGAGGAAATAACAGCCGGCCGTATTCGTCTGGGTGATCACAGGGCTGAACATATTGTCAAAGTCCTTCGTTCCGGGCCGGGAGATATTGTCAGGTTTGGTATTATAAACGGTGGCAGAGGAAAAGCAAAGATTCTTGAGTTGAAAAGAAAATTTCCTTTTTCCGTAGACTTGCAGGTGGAAATCCTTGGGGGAGGTGACGCGCTTTCACCGATAGACCTTGTTCTGGCCCTGCCGAGGCCTATCATGCTGAAGAGAGTATTGAGCCAGGTGACTGCCATGGGGGTCGGTACAATCCATCTTATTCAGGCAAACCGGGTGGAAAAAAGTTTCTGGCAGTCATCCATTGTAAGCAGGAAGGAGTTTTTGCCATTTTTACTCCAGGGCCTTGAACAGGCAGGAGCCACAAGGGTGCCGGAAGTTGTTGTTCACCGTCGTTTCAGGCCTTTTATTGAGGATTTTTTCCCAGACCTCAGGAAATTGTATGGTTCTCTTCTGCTGGCTCATCCTGATGGGGTAAGCACTCCGCAGGAGGAGCTCTCGGCAAGGATTTCTCCTGAACGGGTTCTTCTGGCTGTTGGCCCGGAAGGAGGATGGGTTGATTTTGAAGTGAGAAGATTTCTGGAGCAGGGTTTTACCCCCTGCTCCATTGGCGAGCGGATTCTCAAGGTTGATACAGCAGTGATTGCCCTTCACGCCCGTATCAGTCTGTTGCTTGAACAGTTGTCGGTTCATCGGTAGACTGCTATTCCAGTTACCTTTTCTCCAATGATCAGTGTTTGCATATCATGGGTACCCTCGTAAGTGTAAACAGATTCGAGGTTGTTGGTATGCCGTATGATTGGATATTCTCCCATTATGCCGTTGGCCCACCAGCATGGTCCGGGCCGTATGGGTAATATCAAGAGCAATTTTAACTGTCA
>NZ_JBPLBA010000189.1:0-22170 GCF_054039375.1 Desulfomarina sp.
CCAACTCTGCATTATTGTAAAACATTCCGATTACCCATGGTAATTACTCACAGGTACCGCAGCTTTTCACGGTCTCTTTTGTCCGCATAGTAGGCTATAGCGAACAAAAGAGCCTGCAAAAATCTGCTGCACCTGTGAGCAATTACACCGTCACAGGCTCCTCCCCGCCAAGTTTCTGCCAGCAGGCAATCATACTGAGTGCGGCCAGACCACTTTTTTCAGGCAGGGATGATCGAATCATATATTCCCGGTCGCTGTGATCGCTGCCACCGACCGGGCCCATACCGTCAATAACAGGAATCCCGACTGTGGCAATGGTGTTTGCATCAGAAACACCACTGCGCAGCTCTTCCACTACTGTGATCCCCATTGATTCAGCCTGCTCCCTGACAAGAGTAAAGAGTTCCCGATTGGTGTCAGTCTGTTCCATGGGGGGACGGGACGAGGTCTGCAACAGTACACTTCCGGTGCCGGCAATTGTTGAACTGCCTGCTATCCCGGCAATCTCTCCGGCCACCCTGCCACCATCCTTTTCGGAAAGAAACCGGGTATCAATCTCCGCCCGTGCCTTTTCGGCGACACTGTTCGGCCCCATTCCTCCCTGCACTTCACCCACATTAACGACAATTCCTCCTTCGGGATCATTGAGTTTTTCAAGGGCAATAATCTTGTGAGCCAGCTCAAGGATGGCACTGGCCTTATCCCGGCCCGCGAAAGCTGCATGGCCTGCTTTACCGGAGACATCCAGCCTGTATCCGGTTTTTCCCTTTCTCCCGGTCACCAGCTCCCCGTCCAGGCCACCGCACTCGAAAACCATGGCAGCATACGATTTTTCCGCCTCGGCAAGTATCAACGGCACCGATTCGAGAGATCCTGTTTCCTCATCCGAATTGCAGATAAAGGTAAGGGGAATGGTGTCAAGCAACCCACAATGGCAGAGGGCCCTGATGGCAGACACTGCAGCAACAAGCCCTCCCTTCATATCTATAACACCGGGACCTTTCACCAGCTGACCATCATCTTTATACCAGTTAAACGATGAATCCTCAGGAAAGACAGTATCCATATGCCCCACCAGAAGGAGCTGTTTCCTGCTTTTTCGGACTGCAGGGGAACGAAAAACCAGCTGGTTGCCCAGCTTATCACAAGGAACAATCTCAAGATCCATTCCGCATGGGATCAACTGTTCCGCAAGCAGACGGCCAACCCTGTCCACTCCTTTTTTAAACCTGGTAAAACTGGGTTGAAGAACCAGTTCCCGAAGCAGATGAAACTGGTCCGCTTCATCTCTTGCCAGAAACGACAGTATTTTCTCCCTCATTTTTCACACCGGTTGCTGAAGGCGAATATCTGCCGACCATAGACATCGGGATCAGCATCTGGATAACTGGCCTCTTCACCACTCCATGGTTTTTTCAGGATATAGTCATTTCCGACCCGTTCCACAACATTGGAGCGATGCAGGGGGATTTTCCCACCGGCTGTGGCAATATACCTGGGAATGGCATCCCCTGAGATATTACCGTACATGGATTCCACAATATCCCTGCCGATCTCCAGGGGAACCCTGAAATGACTGAACTGTGGATTTCTGTAACTGCAGTTAAAAATATAATACGGCCTTACATAGGATTCCTGTACCGTTTCACAGAGTTTCCACATCTTCTCCCTGGTATCATTTATCCCTTTGAGCAATACAGCCTGATTCAACACGGTAAAGGTTCTTTTGGACAATTGTCTGAATGCATCCCTTGAAACCGGAGTTATCTCCTGGGCCGTATTTATCTGGGTCACCACCCGGATTGGTTTTCTGTCACTGCTCTCCTCCAGGATATCCAGCAGTTCATTGTCAACCCGCATGGGCGCGGTGACAGGAATCCTGGTGCCCAGGCGTTTGATCTTCACATGGTCAATGGCATCAAGCTCAGCCAGCAGCCACTGCAGAAGAGAATTGGGCAGGACAAATGCATCTCCACCGGTTATCAGTACGTCCCGTATCCGTTCGTTTTTTCTTATGTAATCCAGGGCCTCACCGTATGCCTCTTTAGAATACATATGGTCTTTTCTGCCAATATGAGCAAGTCGCAGACAATGGGTACAATACATGGCACACATGTTCGTCACCTTGATGGTGAGCACCCTCGGGTAAAACTGGTCAATCAACCTGGCCGGAGAATGATCCGCAGCCACAGGCGGAATTTCAACACCTGCGTTGTCTATCATCTCGCCCGTCGGTACCGACTGAAGCATAATGGGATCATTGATCACTCCCGGCATGATAAGACTTGTGTAATAGGGTGTAAGACGCATCCTGTAGGACTCTGTTACCCGACCAATGGACTCGAGTACATCCTCCGGCAGATCAATCAGTTTTGCCAGCGTTGCCACGGAATCTACAGCATGACGGATCTGTCCCTGGAATGAATTCCAGTCTTCATCCGTCATCTTCAGCTCCGACTTGATTCTTGTTATATTTTCCTGAATCTGATCCCATTTTTCAATACCGCTCGGTGCAGCAATGTCTTTTGTGGCCAGATATTCCTCAACCCTGCTGTTGGCCTGCCCGGCTATGGGCAGGGCCCGCACCAGACGACCGCCGACCGAAACCATGTGTTCATCAATCTGCTGGTGTTTCATAGCAAGACGCTGAAGATCAGCGCTTGAAATACCAAAATCAGAGGGAACAGCTTTTTTCTGTCTGGCAGCCTCCAGCAGACAGGCAAACAGATCAATGATCGGTCCTGTCAGGTTTTCCTTTTCCGCCTTTGCAAAAAGTTTTTTTACTTCTTTCACATTTTCCGGTGACAGACCGGCACTGCCACTGTAACCGGTCTCCAGCTCTGCCAGAAGTTCGTTTGTATATGTATCCAGTTCCATCAGATCATTACCCATCTGTTTATTTGTTGATGTCATCCTCTTCTATGCTCCCTGCCGTTGTATTGTCTGTTTAATAAACCCTACCCCCTGACACAATCCCTCGTCCACGTCATTCCTGCAGCGCCCGACCGATACGACCCTGGACAGAAAAGTCCCCGGCATAACCTTGAGATTGGTGCCCAGATGCTCCAGGATAACGAAATCCTTGATCAGTTCTCCATTTGCCACTTTCCTGAATGTTTCCCGCTCGTAGGGATTCTGCGGGATGTACCCGTTGGTGACCAGCTCTTCCATTACCTTATAATTATATGTTCCCCAGTGGATTCTCCTGGAGTTCTCTTTCATTTCCACAGTCGTTTGCGGAAATCTGTTCTCCATGACTGCACAATATTCCAGTTCGGGAAGCATAGGTGATCCTTTCGGCAGATTCTGTTCAAGTGTAAAACAGAATTCGAGAGTCGTTCCCTGTTTTCTGGCGTTGATTTCCAGAAAAAAAATATTTCCCCCATGGTCAATCAGGTAATCACAGCCAAAAATCCCCCTGTAGCCTGCTCTACCCAGCAATTTCCCAACTGCTTTTGTGTATTCTCTCAGTTTCTTCTGCTGCGCGGATGTCGTCACAGAAGGGAAATGCGATCCAACAAACCGGTTGCCATCAACAATTGTCTGATCAGCAACACCTGCGATATAAACATCCTTTTCATTAGCAACCACAGCCAGCACCGTGGGATCAAGATCATGGGGAATATATCTTGTCACAAGGTATTCACAGGTGTCATCCGTGAATTTAGCGGCAACCTCCTCCTGGGTATGGGTCACCGCTGAATTTGCTCCGGCTGCTGAAAAAGCTTCACTTACAAAAATACCATCCGGCCATTGTTCCCTGAAAGAAGAGGTAAAACTCAGAAGTTCCTCAACCCCGCTGCAGACTTCACCGTCAATAAGAGGAACAATACCCCGCAGCTCTCTGAACTGAACGATCTTGTCATTATATTTTTGAGCAATCTTTTTGTCCGGCCCGAGAAGAATAACCCTGTCGAGGGAATCAAGACTCATTTCCATCAGACTCTCGTAAAGATTGATATAAATCTCATCCTGATTTTTTAAAACAGTTTCGATAAGCAACAAAACTGTTTCATTGTTTGACACGGCTGACATAAACCGGGGGCCGCTGATCCTGCAGCTTGTTTTGGGCGCGGCCGCAGCATTACTGAAGCTGTGATCCCCGATCATATCATTCCGGGCCACGGGGTTGATGACCATAATATTTGAAAAATTATACTGAAAACAGACATCCGGAACGATTGCAATAAATTCCACCTTCCGGCCGGGAAGCCTTTTCTCTAGAGCTTCCTGAACAAAATAATTGAGTGCATAATTTTTGAGGTCCCCGATATAGAGGAAATAGTACACTTCAGGATCATAGTTCAAATTAGAATATAAAATATCTCCGCCATGGATCTGCATATTCTTTACCCGATTTTATTATCATCTGAATCCCCCGCAATTGATCACGGTTTTTTTTCGACCTGCCTCTATTATAAATGTGCAACTGATCATTGGGGGTACTAACTATATTATTCTATTGCCTCTGAGCTGTAATTGTTCATAGAATCCATAACGTTTCACGGTCTATTTTGTCGACAGTCGACATTTTTAACTCGCCCGCTCTCTCCTCGGCAACATCAAATTTACTACTCACCTAAAGATGCTATTTTCGTACCTGTCTCCGTATAATGATCCCGGATACTTCTCTCTATCTCATCTGAATGACCGGAAATAATACTTGAAACAATTTTCATATGCCGACTGCCGATCTCTTCAGGTGTATAGAGGTTTGGCCAGTATCTGTAAAAGAGAACATGCAGTTTAAGGCTGAGCCGTTCAGTATATTCGATCAACTGCATATTTTTATTTTTACTGATGAGCATATTATGAAAATCATCACCGATTTTAACTACCATCTTTCGTTTGCCCTTTTCAGCATATCTTTCCATTTTTCCGGTCAGTTCTTCCAGAGTCTCAATCTCATCCGAGGAAAAGGAAGTTCTTGTCTCCATGATGGCATACCCCTCGAGCACACCCCGGGTAGTATAGGCGTCGATGATTTCTTTGGGAGACAGGTCCGCAACAAAATTTCCCACCTGGGCACGGTAATCAATAATACCATTGGCAATGAGTTCTTTCAGTGCTTCACGGACGGGAGCCCTGCTGACTCCCAGCTCCTTTGCCAGCAGACTCTCCTTGATTTTGTCGCCCGGTGAATATATTCCATCGAGAACCAGATCATAAATATGTTCGACAATCTGATCCTTGTATGTGGATTTGACAATCTTCAAAATATTTCCCTATCCTCAAAAACCATTCCAGCGCGGTTCAACCTCGTATGGAACAGTAAATAATGTCGACATTCGACTTTTCAGTACTTCCTTTTCATGGGTAATGCAAGAATTATTTCCTGAATTTGTCAAAGATTCGTAAACTATCCAAGATAAGGTAGTGGAATACAACCATAAAATTCACAACCGGATCTGCTGAGAAAAAATTAAATGCATCTCCGGAAAATGCTCACGCATTCAAAAATCTGTTTTTTTCTTTCACAAACCAACATATAAGGTACTATTAAATTTCCGGCTGCATATGAAACTCATATCAACAGCTCCGTGCACATGACAAAACAATTATCTGATCCATATAAACCGGCATGGCCGGAATCCGTGGCTCAGCCTCAAAAAATTAATGAAGATCCCGACTGCGGCGATACAACCTGCGGCTACGGATTTTCAGATAAACCGGCATGGCCGGAATCCATGGCTCGGCTACAAAAAACTAATGAAAAGCCCGACTGGGGCAGTTCGACATCCAGCCGCGGATTTTCAGATAAACTATCCGGCTATTTACTGCCACGCGCTTTGCTGTTTCTCCTCCTGCTCTTCTTCAATCTATTTCAGATACATCCGGATAGTGTTTTTTCCCAAAAAGAGCACGACCTGCCGATTCCTGAAAAAACTATTGAGAAACTGGCAATCATCACATCATTCCCACCTGAATTCTACCAGCCATTTATCAATTTATTCAATAAAATAAACCCATTAATCCAGGTCAGCATACTCAATAAGAAAACAACCGCTGCCCTGGCGGAAATCCAGCGGGGCAACCAGAGAAAATTTGACCTTTTCTGGTCTTCTTCCACCGATGCTTTCGAGGTGCTGCAGCAAACCGGCAGATTATTGCAATCCGGATTCCGCCTTCAATATCCCTCTCTTAAAATCAATGGGTTGAACCTCCAGAATCATGATGGATTTTTTTACAGTTTTGCCCTCTCCGGAGTCGGTTACATGTGGAACAACAGGTTTTTAAAAGAAAACCAACTTCCGACCCCAACCGGCTGGCACTCCCTCAGTGATCAAATCTATTATGGTCAGATTGCCATGTCGACCCCTTCCCGCTCGGGCACCACTCACTTGATTGTCGAGAGTATCCTGCAAAAGATGGGCTGGCAACAGGGTTGGGCTTACCTGATCAAGGCATCGGGAAATTTTAATACCATAACCGCAAGAAGTTTCAGTGTTCCTGAAGGAATCGTCAACGGGAGATTCGGGATTGGCCTCGTCATTGACTTCCTCGCCCAGAGACAGAAAACCCTGAATCCCGACATCCAGTTCGAATATGGAAAACCTGTTGTTCTCATTCCCGCTGGAATCGCACTCCTGAACGGAGCTGAAAATATTGGCCCCGCTGAGCAGTTCCTGGCCTTTGTTCTCTCGCCCGCCGGCCAGAAAATTCTTCTCTCCCCGGCTATCGGCCGTCTGCCTGTTCTGAAAAATATTTACTCAACAGAAAAAGAACAGATACCAAACCTTCTCAGTTATATAAACGGTAACAGAATCCAGGCTTATAACTCAGAACTGTCCAGAAACAGATATCATCTTGTGAACCAGCTTTTCGATCAACTGATCACATACAAGTTGCCCGAACGAAGAAAAATCTGGAAAAAACTCATTGAACTGCAGAAGAGTCCTGGAATTAAACAGACGATAAAGACAAAACTCACAGAAGAAATCACAACTCTCTTCAGTGCGCTACCCGTAACTGCGGAAGAATCAGTTGATACTGAACTGAACAACCTGTTGAACGGGAACTCTTTCAGGCCCCGGGAGAGTAACAGAAGGAGGAAACTGCTGAAAAACTGGTCCGATTTTGTTTCAGAACAACTTGAAAAAGCGGACAACCTGCTTGCAGGCAGCGGAGAAAATCAGTCGTCGCTCCATGATCAGGCCAACTACTAGCCGAAACATCTCATGGGAATCATGAAATTTATTCAATTGAAAACCTTCCCCACAGGAATATGGACCAGATTGCTGCTTGCCTTTTCTACAATCGGGATGATTACTGTCATTGTAGGAATATTGTCCATGCTCATTTTTCAACATTCGGAAGAACTTTTCCAGTCAATTACTAAACAGCACGTTCAGGAAGTTATCCAGGTAACAGATTTTGCGAAAATCGGGGGAGAAATCATTGCGGTGGCACCACGCCTTCTTTCGTCCCCCAACGACAGGGTTCGCACCGTCATCCAGCGTGATATTCAAAGCCTGCTGTTACGGATCAATAACCAGATTGTCCTTCTCAATACTGGCTCAACCGGATTAAAAAAAGAATTAAGAAAACTCGCCTCCAGGCTCAAAAGAAATCTAAAAGCCCTGCAGATGTCTGTATCCGGAAAACTGGATCTGGAAAAAGAACTCAATAAAAAAACAGAGCGACTGCGCTGGCTGTATGCCGATCTCATAGATGAAGTTGACCCACTGAACCAGGACTACACTTACAATTTTGACGCTGAGCTGGAAAAACTGATCGATACCGTCAAACAGAGAAAATCTAAAATTTTTCAAGACAGACTGCAGGCAAACAGACGCTCAAAAGAAACAATAGAAACAATCAGATCCAATGGTGTATTGCTGATCAGCCTGATGATCCAGGTTTCCACCTCGAACGATTTCGACCAGATCAAAAATCTGACATCACTGTCGGGAGATGCTATCACCCTGTTGCGTCAAGATATTAAAAAACTCCCTGGTGACGCAAGTACACTCACCCTTAAACAGATTCTGGATGAAATATTTTTTCTCGCTCAGGGCCCGCATTCTGTTTTTTCCATACGCACAAGAATCCTTGAAGGCGGTATACAGAGTCGGAATATACTGGAAAAAAACAATTTTTTAATCAGTAAACTCAAGAATATCATCCACGAGATAATCAATTCCACACAGCAGGAAACCCTGTCCGCAATGGAACGTTCCAAAAGGACAATGGAAAGAGCCAGATGGCTGCTGACTGGTATGGTCTGTCTCAGCCTTCTTATTGCCGGATCCGTCTTATGGTTTTATGTCAAAGGCAGCATTGTCGCCCGCCTGGCAACCCTGGGAAAAAGTATGGCAGCAATAGCCGAAGGTGACCTCACCTACGCGGTTCCTGAAGCAGGAAACGATGAAATTGGCAGGATGGCTGCAGCCCTGAGAGTCTTCAGAGATACTGCTTTGACAGTGGAGGAGACAAATGCCAAGGCAATTATAGACAATGCCGCCGTCGGCCTGGTTATTGCCAATCCTGACGGAATTATACATTTTTTTAATCCCATGGCGGTCTCTCTTTTCACTGCCGATGAAAAAGACATGGTAGGCAGCTCCCTCTACTCAATTGTTGACGAAGAAGACCGGGAACATTTTATAAATGCCTGCCAGGCAATCCTGAGAAATGAAAATGAATCAACAAGACAGTTTACTTTCACCGGTAGAAAAAGTGATGGCTCGACATTTCCAATAGATATTTCCATCAGCAGGGTCCAGCAGAGAAAAAGAAGCAGGCTGATGATCACTGTTCATGATGTCACGGAGCGAGAACAGGCCCAGCAACTGCTTAAAAAAAGAGTCAGGGAAAAAACGGATCATTTAAGCAGAATCAATGTCAGGTTGCGGCAGGAGATCAGAGAACGGCGAAAAGTGCAGAACGAACTGGTCCAGGCCGGTAAACTTGCCGCACTGGGACAGCTCTCCGCCGGTATAGCCCACGAAATGAATCAGCCCCTTTCCGCGATGCGCTATTATCTGCACAACGCGAAAAAATTGCTGGAAAGGGGTGCTGTTGACATTCACGAAAAAAACCTGGAGAAAATTGGCGAACTTATAGAACGGATGGCCAAAATGATCTCCCACCTGAAAACTTTTGCCCGCTGGCGGACAAATCGACTCAAAGCTGTTGATATCATAACTGTTCTAGAAAGAGCCCTGACACTCCTCACAGTCAAGATTGAAAATACCGGTGTGGACGTCACCAGAACGACGGGAACTGACAGCATAGCAGTATATGCAGATTCCATCAGACTTGAGCAGGTTTTTGTCAATGTCATCAGCAATGCCATTGATGCTGTCAGCAATAATGAGCAGGGGAACCGAAAGATCATTATTGAATTGACTGAAACCAGTGATACAGTTGTAACGGGGATCATTGACAACGGCAGTGGCATCGACCCGGAAAACCTGGAAACCGTATTCGATCCCTTTTTCACAACCAAGGAAGTCGGCAAGGGACTCGGCCTCGGACTGTCTATTTCTTTCAATATTATTAAGGGATTCGGTGGAACTATTGTCGCCAGCCAGGATAAAAACGGCTTCACAAGATTTTCCATTTCTCTCAAGAAAACCAGGGACTGAATGATGATTCCAATAGGTGAGATTTTTTTTGTTGACGATGAAGAAGAAATCCTTCTTGCCTGTCGACAGACTTTTGAGCTGGAAGGATATTCAATTACCACTTTCAGCTCTGCTGAAAAAGTACTGCCCCTCCTGCATGAAGACTGGATGGGAACAGTTATCACCGATGTGAAAATGCCGGGTATGAGTGGCCTGCAACTGCTCAATGAAATCAAAAAAATATCGGAAGATATTCCGGTTGTTATTCTGACCGGTCATGGTGATGTTCCCATGGCCATTGATGCCATGCAGTCAGGAGCCTATGATTTTCTTGAAAAACCTGCTCCACCTGAATATCTCCTTGATGTGGCCAGACGTGCCCTGGAAACAAGACGGCTCGGTCTTGAAAACCGTTCACTGAAGCATCGTCTGGAAACCGACTCAGACATAGAAACACGCATTATAGGTATTTCAGATGAAGTGCAGGAAATGCGAAGAATACTCTTATCCCTTGCCGTCATAGACGTCGATGTTCTTCTCATCGGAGAAACCGGAGTAGGTAAAGAACTCGCAGCAAATTGCCTCCATGACCTCGGCCACAGGCATACGGGTAGATTTATTCCCCTGAACTGCGGAGCGATTCCCGCAAATCTTGTTGAAAGTGAACTTTTCGGCCACGAAAAAGGAGCTTTCACCTCCGCCTCCAGACGTAGAATAGGAAAAATCGAACAGGCGCACGGAGGAACTCTTTTTCTTGACGAAATCGAATCCATGCCTCTGGAAATTCAGGTAAAACTTCTCCGCACCGTGCAGGAAAGAGTTATCGAAAGAGTTGGAGGCAGCCAGATGATCCCGGTTGATTTCCGCATTATTGCCGCCTCAAAGATTGACCTGAGAAAAGCAGTGAAAAAAGGTGCTTTCAGGGAAGACCTCTTTTACCGGTTAAATGTAGCCAGAATCACCATTCCTCCCCTGCGCAGAAGAAAAAAAGACATAATGCTCATCCTTCAGTATTTTATCTCCCTGACGGCAAAACAGTTCCAGAAAAAAGAGGTGCGAATTGATGCTGCAACCCGTGACAGACTTGAACACTATTTCTGGCCCGGCAATGTCAGAGAACTGCGCAACGTTGCCCAGCAACTCGTGCTTGGTCTTGAGCTGGATCTTGCAGAACCCTCCGCCCATTCTACAGACCAGATCCATTTTGAGCTCGGTTTTGATTATCTTGTCCAGGAATACGAGAAGAAAATTATAACAGAAGCGCTTGCCGTAAATGGGGGGAAAATAGAAAAAACAGCAAAAATGCTTGGCATTCCCCGCAAAAGGCTTTACCTCCGTATGCAGAAATTTGATCTGAAAAAGTGACGGGTCAATACTGACTCATTGCCGGTCATTCATGACCCGCCACCAGAAACTCCTTCCCCAATCACTGTCAAAATAAAATTTTTTTCCCATTTATTCAAAACACATACACCAACTTCGCGAAAATGGCACAATCCTTGTAAACAACCAGGCCATAATGTTCTTCAACCCCTTCTTCCTGCCGGCAGGAAGAAATAAAATGCCATAAAGGCACCGAAAACATGCAATAGGAGAAAATTATGCGTAAACTTCTGACCCTTGTTTCTGTTCTGTTCTTCGCCTTTTCCGGATTGGCCCAGGCCTCCTACCCGTCCAAACCGATCAAGATTATCGTCCCCTCCAAGGCCGGAGGATCCACCGACACCTCAGCAAGACTGTTTGTAAAAACCGCAAAGAAATACCTCAAAGGCGCTGATTTCGTCATTAAAAACGTTCCAGGATCCGGGGGGAAAAAAGGATTTGAAGAAATCGCCAGGGCAAAGCCTGACGGGTATACAATCGGCATGATGTTCACTACGCAGATTGTTTCCCATATCGTCTCCAAACGGGCAAAATACACGCTCGACAGTTTTCACATTATTGCCAACATGATGCAGGACCCGCTTATCATTGCCGTTCCGAAGGACAGTCCGATCAGAAACCTTCAGGATTTTATCAAGGCTGCCAAAGCAGCAAACCTCACGGTTGCGGTCAACGGTATCGGTTCTGATGATTTTGTCGCCGCAAAGAAATTTGAGAACCAGACCGGGGCAAAGTTCAACCTCATGCCCACCAAAGGATCCACCGAACAGAAATCACTCATTCTGGGTGGCCATATTGACGCATCATTCATGAACCTGACCCAGCTCCAGGCCCAGCACAAGGCCGGAACTGCGCGAATCATTGCCGTCATGGACTCAAAACGTTCAGAAATTCTCCCTGATGTCCCGACCGCTAAAGAGCAGGGACTGGATGTGAGCATGACTGCCACCAGAGGTTTTGTCGCTCCCGCCGGAATCAGCAAGAAAGTTGCAGCCACCCTGGACAAACTGCTGCAGGATGTCATGAGCGATCCTGAGTTCGTCGCCAACTGCAAAAAAGATGTCATGATCCTCCTGCCGATGAAGGGAGAGGATTATCGTAAATACCTTGTGGATCTTCAGGCTGAAACCCAGAAATTCTTTGATTCGACTCCCTGGTAAAAAACCATGACAAAACAAGCAACGGAACTTCTTCTCCTCAGTCTGTTTCTGATAATAGCCGTTCTGCTCTACAGGAGCACGGCGGCTTTTCCTGAAATGGTACAGCACTCCACCGCGACATATATACGATTCCTTGCCGTCTGTTTTGGTGGATTATGCCTTCTTGAAATTGTACTCTGGCTGAAAAAACAGAGCACCAGTGATAAGGGAAAAAACGGCCGTCTGAACATCACCGAAACGCCTGCCAGGTTCTGGGGGCTTCTTGTCCTGATGTTTGTCTACTCAATGCTGCTCGAACCATTGGGCTTCTATATCGGTTCTTTATTCTTTCTGCCGGCAGCCATGTACCTTCTGGGCACACGTAAAACATCCCATATAATATTTACTTCAGCAGGTGTACTTGTCTTTGTCTATCTTGTTTTTGACAGACTGCTCGGAGTTCCGTTGCCGGAAAGCTCCCTGTTTTAAGGTGGCCTTAAACAGAACTGCGGAGCCGTGAACAGCTCCGCAGTATGAATTGCATTTAGACATCAATTTCAACAACTATTGCCAAGGAAACAAAAATGATTCTCGATGCGCTGCAGGCCCTGATGACTCCCGTGTCACTCTTTGCCGTTTTTATCGGTACGGTTTCCGGTGTTCTGGTCGGCGGGATGCCCGGCCTCACCGCCACCATGGCTGTCGCCCTTCTGATCCCCGTAACTTTTGTTCTGGAACCGCTTACCGGACTCATTCTGATGGGTGGAGTATACTGCGGTGCAATGTATGGTGGTTCAATCCCGGCTATTCTGCTGCGAACACCAGGTACTCCTGCTGCCGTTGCCACTGCCATGGAAGGATATCCCATGAGCCGGAAAGGCAGGGGCGGACTCGCCCTGAAAGTCTCGGTGATTTCCAGTTTTATCGGTGGCGTCTTCTCTGTTTTCATCCTTCTGCTTGTCGCCCCGGTCCTGGCAATTTTCGCCCTGTCTTTCGGACCTCCCGAATACTTTCTCCTGGCCATCCTCGGACTCGTTGGAATTGTTTCCATGGCCGACGATGAAAACCGCCTGGTAAAGGCATTAATCTCAGGCCTCCTGGGACTAATCATTGCAGTGATCGGCACAGACCCCATTTCAGGAATGTTGCGTTACACCATGGATCTCACCGATCTCTATGACGGAGTGGCTTTCATGCCGGCCCTGATCGGTATGTTTTCAATTTCCCAAATGCTTGAATTGACCGGGACAAAAAACATTGTTTCCGATACTTCAATCCTGAAAAAAATAAAACGTGAACCGCTCCCGAAAGGACTGAAAAAATTTATCGGTCTTGGTTCCCTTACCGGAACTGTAGTAGGGATTCTCCCTGGAGAAGGAGCAACCATTGCAGCGTTCCTCTCCTATAATTTTGCCAGAAGACTGTCAAAAACACCGGAACTTTTCGGTAAAGGGAATCCGGAAGGTATCGCAGCGGCCGAAGCGGGAAACAACGGCTGCGTCGGGGGATCACTTATCCCCACTCTGACCCTCGGGATACCGGGTAACAGTGTTGCTGCAGCCCTGCTCGGCGGACTTCTCGTCCATGGGTTGATTCCCGGCCCGGAACTGTTTACTAAATATGGCGTGATGACTTATGGTTTTATCCTGTCACTTTTTCTTGCCAATATCGTTTTTCTGGTAGTCGGTCTGTTTATGGCGCCATATTTTGCCCGTATTTCCCTGACACCAACCGGACTGCTGATTCCGGTAGTCTGCCTGTTTTCCATCCTCGGCTCCTATGCAATGAACAACAGCATACTCGATATCTTTATCGCCCTGATCTGCGGAATCTCAGCTGTTATTCTCCATAAGACAGGCTTCTCGCTGGGAGCGTTGATTCTTGGCCTGATCCTGGGACCCATCGCGGAATCTGGATTTGCCCAGGCACTCATCATGGGACATGGCAGTTATTCCATATTTTTCAACCGTCCCCAGGCAATAGCCCTGTGGTTTGTAATTTTTCTGCTGCTCATTCCTCCGTTCCTGCAAATCATAAGGCACCACAGAAAGGGAGAAACTGCATCTCAAACCAAAACAGAAAAATAACGGAATCACTTCAACCTGAATCCGTGAATATTTGTCCGGGCAGCCTGCTTTTTTCAAACACATTGTTTTTTTCCAAGTGGTTCAAAAACACAATTCAAATTCATCCCTGCATACGTCAGGATCTCACAGGTTTCGGCAGGGAGGGGCCTGGCATCCCCTCCCTGCCATCTGGAAAAAGTTGTAATAGCTTGTTGCATACCGTAATATTAAATTTTTCGTAACTACTCACAGGGGTAGCAAATATGTGATTTTATTACCTCTGAACTGTAATTGCTCACAGGTGCCGCAGATTTTTGCAGGCTCTTTTGTTCGCTATAGCCCTACTATGCGGACAAAAGAGACCGTGAAAAGCTGGGGTACCTGTGAGTAATTACAATTTTTCCGGTTATTCATGAAACTCAGCCAGATTTTTTTGAACCCTCTGATTATTATGCCATGAAAAACAAACCCGCCTCTATATTTTTTGATAAAAACGACTATCAGCTTCTGCAAATTGTACGAGATGTTCTGGAACAGGGAAATAATTCTTCAGAGCTGCGGGTACTTCTTGGTGAACAGATGCATCCCCAGGGCATTCAGGAGATGGCGGCTCCTAAAGGATTGCGCATTGCCTATGCCATAGCCAGCCTGCTCGGTTCTTTCGAGAGCGGCAAGGCAAGTGACCGTATTAAAGCTCTGCGCTCGCTTCGGGACGAGGTTCTCCTGTCATCTGCTTCCAATTACAAATACAATACTGCCAGAGTTCTGATACAGATCATGAAAAACCTGCTCAGAAGTTCCGACAATGAACTCCGGCAACTGAAACTGGCCCATGATTTTCGCATGGTGTCCACCGGAAACCCACGTCTGGTGAGGGCAGAGCTGTCAAAATACCACCTGCTTGAAATGCCCGAGGAGTGGAACCAGTATGCCTTTGACGATCGCGTTCATGACGCCAATACAAAGGGACGGAAATCCCCGACACACCTGGTCATGGATGCCTGGATCAAGGGAATCAGATTTCTTGAAGTTGTCTACTATAATTTTGTCAGCCCGGAAGTGGTTGAAGAATTGATTGAAGCCAGCGCAATCCTTGATGTCAAAATTCAGGTGGGTATAGAAATGTCATGCCGTTTCCGGGATAAATATGTCCGGTTTACCTGGGAACCTCATGGATTTAACGCGAACCGTGCTTCGCTGAAATTTTTAAAGCAGGATGCGGTAAAAAAGCTGATGGAAGAGGGGCGTGCCGTTTCCCGTTACCAGCAGAAATATGTTTTCGAAGTTCTGGAAATCTTTAACGACAGGCATCGCAAATGGATAAATGATGAGTACGGGATTTCTTTTCCTGATATAGACAGCACAGACTTTCTTTCCTTCGTCGGTGCAGGACAGCCCTCAATCCTGCACCTGGCCCGCTTTATCCAGAACACACTGTTTTCATACCTCAAGAAAACATCCTCTCCTGCCGGGAAAGAACAGAGCAACGCCGGGAAGAAAGATCTCTGGGATCTGAGCGTTGAAAAGATTATTGAACAATTCCTTCTGCCGGGACAAAATCCCGAACTGCACGACCCGGGCCGACCACGCGAAAGCGAGGATCTCCCCGAATTACTCCGCCTGAAACCGAAAGCTCTGCTGCGCAGACTGCAGGCTTTACATTCAAGTTCCAGGTTTTCCCTCAACCTGAGTAATCTCTCAGCCCAGGACGTGTTGGAACTTCTTTATACCTGTAAAGGGATGATTACGCATATTGAAGCCTACAATCTCAAGGATGCGTCCCATGGTATGAATTCGGCCGTGGTTGTCGGTGAAAAGGGTGTAACCGGTGAAGCCGTTGATCTCAAAAGCCCAGATCAGCATTATTCCATTATCAGTGATCTTCAGACAGCTCTCAACGATGATAATGTCATCAGTCTGAAAAGATGTGTCCGCGCCATTATCTGGGATTTTGAAGAACAGTGCCATAACCAGAAAGAATATATTGAAACCCTGCCGGCCGACCAACCCGAAAAACAACTGGGCGAAGATCAACTGCGGAAAATGATTAACCGGAAACAACAACTGGTTGAAATATTATACAATCTCGAATCATTTCATAATTATTATATAAAAAGAATGCTTGGCTCCCGGATTGGCTCAGGCTCAACGGGACAGGCAGAACATCAGCATGGCATGGGCCTTGTAGTGGTTGACACCCTGCCTCCGAGAGCCCGCCGCACCGTGAATGAAGCCGTCATCCGACAGGAGCGGTCCTTTATTCCCATCAGTGCCTTACTCACCAAAAACTTCCATCGCCGGTGCTATGACCGCTCCGGGATGACCGGGAAAAATCGACCGTACAGGAAATTACCGTTAATTAACAGATCTGTTGACCAGCGCTGGCAGGACTGGAAACTTGACGGGTTTCTTGTACATCCAGGAACCCATGGGAATATTGCAACTCTTGGCGGTCTGGGGCGCCCCGGTGGTGCCGGCGGAAAAGCCGGGGAGGAAAAAGATGAAAAACGGCTCAGAACTTCCTTTAAATACCTGAACACCAACCTGAAAAACAGCCTGAAGGTCATTATTGGGTTTATTCCCGCCTTTCTTACCTTCAGCCTGACTAAAGACTGGTGGCTGCTTGCCTATTGTGGTGCCTTTATCTGGTTTGGCATAACAGGTACGAGAAATATTATTCAATCGGTCCTTGGCGGAGGCGGCATGAGACGCTCACCTCTATTGCCATGGAATTCCCTGGTCAGTTGGAGCCGTATTGCCGATTCTTTGTTATATACGGGCTTTTCAGTACCGCTTCTGGATTACCTCGTGAAAACAGTACTGCTTGAGAGGACCATGGGGATAACCGTAGCCACTGATCCGGTTTTACTTTATTCGGTTATGGGACTTGCCAACGGCTTATATATTTCAGGACACAATATTTTCCGGGGCTTGCCGAAAGCTGCCGCTGCCGGGAATTTCTTTCGCTCTATTCTGGCGATTCCGCTGGCTGTTTTATTGAATATTTTTATTGGAACTATTTTACAGTTTGCCGGTATTCCAGATATATCGACAGTTCTACAAAGATGGGCTGCCATCATTTCCAAATTTGCATCCGACTGTGTAGCGGCCGTTATCGAAGGACTGGCAGACAGGCAGGCAAATATTCGGGCGAGACTTGTGGCCTACCGGAACAAGATATCCCAGTTGTTTGCGGTGTTTGCCCGGCTGGAGGTACATTTTCCGGAAGAAGATGTACTTGAAATGCTGCAGTCACCAAAAATGACTATGGAAACTTTGAATTATGAGGCAAGAGAACAGGAAAAATTTATTATCGTCAATGCCCTGGATCTGATGTATTTCTGGTTGTATCAACCGCGGGCCCATAAAGCCCTGGCCATCATTTTTCAGCAGATGACAGAAGAGGAATGGCTTATTTTTTATCGTTCTCAGCTTGTTCTGAAAAGATATAAAGAGATCAGTCAGTTCTTTGTTGATGGTCTTGTTGGTAAAAATTTCTCCAGACCCCTCTCTTTTTACCTTGAAAGGTCCGAACAATACCTTCAGGATTTAAAGAAACTTGGTCTGAGCAGAAAATGGACCTGAATCGTTGACCGATTCGATTCCTTCTCTTTTCATGACATTGCTCACAACACGGTGAACATCGGCAAGACATCATTTTCCCGAGGGATTTTTGGTATGGCATTGACATGCCCCGTCTTTTTTTTCTCGCATAATTCGTTCCTGAATCGTTGACCTGCCGTTTTTAATCAGATCCTCTTCGATATCCTTCACCGAATAGCCAAAACAATAACAGATGCGTTTTTTCATACCTTCACCATAAACAGAAAGAGACACTCACCTGGCTAATTGTAGAGGGGAGAGATTCCAGGTGGCCTTTAATTAATAAGTAATTTATAATAAATATCCGGACAAAATACCCACACAAAAAAGAATCTGATTATGTACAACAGTCGGCCTGATCCTTGTGAGTCCGGGGAGGTGATTGTTTTATCAGGTGTATTTCAAAAATCATATTGTACTGATTAAAAAACAATCCGGCTGAGTTCCACAGGAATCAGAGAGAAGAAAAAAGGAAAAAATGGAAAAGATACAAGTTAAAAATCCTGTCGTTGAACTCGACGGCGATGAAATGACAAGAATCATATGGAAATTCATCAAAGAAAAACTGATTCTTCCCTATCTTGATGTGGATCTGAAATATTACGACCTTTCTATCCAGAAAAGAGATGCCACTGAAGACCGTATCACCATTGAGGCGGCTGAAGCCATTAACCGTTATCGAGTTGGTATAAAATGCGCGACCATCACTCCCGACGAGGCACGGGTCAGTGAATTCAACCTGAAACAGATGTGGCGCTCGCCTAACGGGACTATCCGCAATATAATAGGCGGTACCGTCTTCAGGCAACCGATTCTCTGCAGCAATATCCCGCGACTTGTCCCGGGCTGGACAAAACCGATTGTCATCGGCCGTCACGCCTTTGGAGACCAGTATAAGGCCACTGACTTTCTTGTCCCCGGTGCCGGTAAACTCATTATGAGATTTGAACCAGCGGACGGAGGTGAAACCATTGAACATGAAGTATTTGACTTTCCCGATTCCGGTTGCGCCATGGGAATGTACAATCTCGATGCCTCAATCCGTGGTTTTGCCCGCTCCTGCATGAATTACGGGCTCAATCTCGGATGGCCTGTATATCTCTCCACCAAAAATACTATCCTTAAAAAATATGACGGCCGGTTCAAAGATATCTTCCAGGAGGTTTTTGATCACGAATTCAAAGAGAAATTCGACAAGGCGGGAATCACCTACGAGCACCGGCTCATAGATGACATGGTGGCCTCCGCCCTGAAGTGGGAAGGCGGTTTTGTCTGGGCCTGTAAAAATTATGACGGAGATGTTCAGTCGGATACCGTTGCCCAGGGCTTCGGTTCCCTCGGACTGATGACATCGGTACTCATGACAGAAGACGGGGGCACAGTTGAGGCTGAAGCCGCCCACGGAACAGTCACACGCCACTACCGTGAACACCAGAAGGGAAATAAAACTTCAACAAACCCTATAGCATCGATTTTCGCCTGGACCCGCGGCCTCTGGTATCGCGGAAAGTTTGATGAAACACCTCAGGTCATGCATTTTACAGAAACCCTCGAGAAGGTCTGTGTTGACACAGTGGAATCCGGCTTTATGACCAGGGACCTTGCCTTGCTCGTCGGTGGAGACCAGACATATCTCACCACTGAGGAATTTCTGGCCAAACTCGATGAAAACCTGAAAAGAGCATTAAGGGTATCTTGAACAATCAATTTTTAAGAGCCGGGAAATAAGAAAGCCTCATATCAGTCATCAGTGAGTATTTCTCATTTCCCGGCAACACTGAGTACAGGCGAAAAGACTATTGCCGGATGGACACAGGTTAAAATTGTTTTTTTCAATCAAGGACTTTTCTGATCAGTGCCGCAATGTCCTTTTTCGAAAGAGGCTTCAGGGCAAACTCCCTGATACCCATCGACTTTGCTTTGGCCTCTGAGACTACTGTTGAATAGCCAGTACAGAGAATAATGGGGATATCTGGTCGTATCAGCATCATCTTTCTCGCCAGCTCTGTGCCGGTCATGCCAGGCATTGTCTGGTCAGTGATGACCACATCAAACTGGTCCGGCTGGTTCTGAAAAGTTTCCAATGCGGTCAGGCTGTCCGTCCTCACCGTCACCCGATAACCCAGTCGTTTCAGAACATCCCTGCCCATTTCCGCAAGAATGTCCTCATCATCAATAAATAAAATTCTCTCATTCCCGGATGCCAGGGATTCCGCCCAATTCTTTCCGGGTGTCACTTCCCTGTTGCCTACCGGGAAAAACACATGGACGGCAGTGCCTTTTCCAGGCTCACTTTCCAGTAAAATAAATCCCCCGTAACTTTTTACAATACCATGAACAGTGGCCAGTCCCATACCTGTTCCCTTCCCCTGCTCCTTGGTTGTAAAATATGGGTCAAATATTCTGTCCCTGATTGCAGGGGAAATCCCCTGCCCCGTATCCCTGACGATCAGTTCTATGTACACTCCGGCTTTGCCGGAAAGTTCCTGTTCTTTAATGGTTTTTTCATCAAGGATTTTTTCCTGCAGAATAATATCAAGTGTACCACCGTTTTCCTCCATGGCATGAAATGCATTGGTGCAGAGATTCATTATAACTTGATGAACACGGGTGGGATCCACAAAAATAGTCTCAACATGGGGAGAAATTTCACTGTTTATTTTGATTGTCGACGGCAGAGAGGGCCGTAACATCTTAATTACTTCATTGACTATAGTCGCCGGTTGCACATGTATGCATTGCGTGTCCGCCTGACGGCTGAAAGAGAGAATCTGCTGCACAAGCTCTTTCGCCCGAAATCCCGCATCCAGAACCTTTTCAAGGTCTTTTGCCACGGATGAATCCGGGGGGCTGTCATCCTTTGCCATCTCGGCATACCCCAGGATTGCTGCAAGAATATTATTGAAATCATGGGCTATACCTCCGGCGAGAGTACCGATTGCCTCCATTTTCTGCGCCTGCTGTAACTGTTTCTGTAATCTCTCAAAGGCATCCGCAGCCCGTTTTCGTTCATCAACCATGGTGTTTGCCGAACGGGCAAGCTGTTTAAATTCAGAAAAATATACCGACTCATCACTGATCCTGGCAGATTCCGTAACCGCCTGTTCAAAAAAATAGCTGAAAATTGCAATATTCTTTGCGATTTTTCTAGAGATAATCCTCGATATAAAACAGATGCAGACAAAAGAGGTGACAAGGATAGCCAGTATGGTCAGTATGGATGCTCTAATCTTTCTGCCGAGAGCCTTCTGTCTCGCCATAATCACATCGTTGATCGAATCCACATAAAGTCCGGCGCCAACCATCCAGTTCCAATCTTTTACAGCTTTTGCGTAACCGATTTTTGCGGCGGGTTTTCCGGTTGACGGCCTGATAGTCCCCACATAATCCAGATACCCTCCGCCCTCCTTCTGGCTTATCTCAATCAGTTTCCGGACAACATACTGACCGCTTGAATCCTTGAAGTTCCAACGATTGACACCGATATTCTTCTCTTTGAAATGTGCGAGAGTATTGGCGTGAAAGTCATAAACAAAGATATAGCCGTCACGGCCGAAACGAATTTTATTGATCCATTCCAGGACATCTCTCTGAATATTTTTCCGATAATCCTCCAGGTACTCACCAGTACCAATCCACCAGTTAAGCGGTTTGAAAACCTTACTGAAACCAATTTTTTCCGACATGACATCCCGTCTGTCCGGTTTGTACCAGTACCAGTGCAGAAATCCTTCCCCCTTTTCCTGCAGAATACGGACAAACCTGCGGATATTATAGTCTCCTCTGCTGTCCTTCAGATTCCACAGATTCCGCCCTTCAAGTTTCGGGAATGCCGGGAGTAGAATATTATTGCCTTTCATATCATAAATGAAAAAATAACCGCGATTATCATTAAACCGGAGGGGACGAAGTGCTTCCCTGATAAGGGTCTTTATCTCTTCATCACTTTTTTGGCTGTGGTGGGTCTTATAAAGATTTTCAGCCAAGGCAATCGCCTCAAAAACCCTTGATTTTATATTTTTTTTAAGTTTTTCCTCCGTAGTCGCCCGTTGAAAATTCACGTAATTCAACACACGATCAACCTCATTTTTAATCTCCTTTTTCCGGGCAATGTAATATTTGGTTTTTAATCCGGACAGCTCATCGTTGAATTTTCTGTATTCCTGAAAAATCCAGAATGACCCAACTTGAGTTTTCGGTTTGCAGGCATATTTTGGATCAATCGTGAAAATTTTTTCCTGTATTTCCGGCTGGTTGATTTTTGGGATACCGCTGAAATGTCTCGAGTTGTGGGCACACGCGTAGCAATATATCTCTTGACCAATATGGATTTCGCATTTATCATGATGGGCAATCATGTACTTGCGAAAAACACAGAGAAAGAACAAAGACGGTTCCGTTACCGCCTAC
>NZ_JBPLBA010000190.1:0-13991 GCF_054039375.1 Desulfomarina sp.
CCATATTTCTGTACTCTGTTTTTCAACTCGTCATCAATCTCTGCCGGACAGACTTCTTTTGAAGCACCCGCCTTATATTTCGCGTCATAATCAAAAAACGTAAATTCATCCCCGGGAATGATCTCGATGACAGGCAGTGGATTCAGTTCATTGTTGCCGATAACCCCCACTGTTAACTCCCGTCCCCGGATATATTTTTCAATCATCACCATGGAATCATGCTTCTGGGCCTGCCTGATCCCTTTTTCAAGCTCCTTTTCACTGGTCGCAAGGGTCAACCCCAGGCTTGATCCTTCCCGAACCGGTTTAATCACGACAGGCAGGCCAAACCGGGAAAGCAGCCTTTCCATATCAAATATTTCACCTGCCTCAATGATCTGCCAGTCCGCCACCGGCAGGCCGTTTAATTTATAAAGTTCCTTGGCCAGATGCTTGTCCATGGCAACAGCACTGCCGAGCACCCCGGAACCCTGATAGGGGATTTTCAGAAGATCAAGAAACCCCTGCATTGTTCCATCTTCACCATAGAGACCATGGAGAAGAATAAAGGCAAAATCGATCTCAGGCGCATCAGCTGCCAGGCGTGCCAGATCCGTTGCAGGATCATACCGCTTCACCTCAAATTTCCTACTGTCCAGCGCCTTTTCCACGCCAACCGCTCCCGCGAGGGAAACTTCTCTTTCAGTTGAAACACCACCGGCCAGAAGTGCTATATGTAATTTTTTCTTTTCCATGTCGCTCCTCGTTATTCAATATCATTTCCCGACCTATGAGCAATTACAGTTCAGAGTTAATAAAATCACAGAGTTGCTACCCCTGAGACCAACTACACCTGTGCCTGACTTTACCACAAGAAGTGACCCAACGCACCGCTCCTCTGGATAAAGAGGAGGAAAACTGTAATCGCCACAAAAATCCATTGACAAAAGCTCCTGCTCTTTAGTATATAAACGAGATTGTCATCATGACATCTTGTCGATTTTCCCTGGAATCGTTAACTTGTCGATTCTTTTGCATAAACAAATAATTCGTTAAACGGAGCTACAGATGATAGAAGTTGAGGTTCGTGGAGATCTTGAGTACGCAATCAGACAGCTTAAAAAGAAATTACAGATTGACGGCATTAAAAGAGAATTAAAGCGTCGTGAGTACTACGAGAAACCCAGCATTAAAAAACGCAGAAAGCAGGCAGAAGCCCGCAGAAAGCTCCGCAAATTCAATCGTATGAGAAGGTCTTTTTAGGTAGTACCTCTTTGCACCCCAAGGATAACCGGTGTCTGCCCGGACTATGCGGACAAAAGAAACCGTGAAATGGCGGGGGTGCCTGTAAGTAATTACCTTTAATTTTATTACCTCTGGGCTGCGAGTCCGCATTTTTGTCGCACCGGCAAATCCGGGTTCGCAGATGATTTGCGGGGATAAACCATATCAGCACAACTTTCCGAACAATTCAGCGGCGCCCGTGATCTTTTTCTCCACTATCTCATCTCCGAGAGACGACTGGCGGAAAACAGTGTAAAAGCGTACTCCGCGGACGTCACTCTTTTTCTCCACTTCATCAGGGCTCAGGGTAAAAGACAGCTGAACAGCGTGGATGTTTCACTTATCCATGCATTCCTTGAACATTGCAGTGAACAGTCCATCTCCAACCGCAGTAACAGTCGTCGTGTCTCTGCTCTGAAATCTTTTTTTTCCTTTCTCGTGCAGCAGAAAATCGTCAAGCACAATCCATTTGCCATTGTTGACCTGCCCAAAAGTGGCCGTACTCTGCCAAAAGCTCTTACTCTTGACGAGGTAAAACGCCTCCTGATGCCACCCGCAAAGCTGACACCTCTGGCAAAACGTAATAACGCGATGCTTTTTCTTCTCTACTCTACCGGACTGCGTGTTTCAGAACTGATCAACCTGACCCTGGCAGCCTGCAATCTCTCCGCCGGTTTTGTCCGGGTTCTCGGCAAGGGCGGCAAGGAGCGTCTTATTCCTTTCGGAGAACAGGCAAAGGAAAAAATCGAATTCTACCTGGAAACAGCGCGTCCCCTGATTCTCAAGGGAAAACGAAGCAATTATCTCTTTGTCACCCATCATGGCCGATGCATGACCCGGCTCCGCTTCTGGCAGATCATCAGCAAAACTGCACAGGCCGCCGGAATACAAAAAAAAATTTCCCCCCATATGCTGCGTCACTCATTTGCCACCCACCTCCTTGCCCACGGAGCCGACCTGCGCTCCGTCCAGCTCATGCTTGGCCATGCCGATATTGCGACAACCCAGATCTATACGCATATTGACCAGGAACGATTAAAAAAGGTGCATAAGCAATTTCATCCCAGGGGATAATCAACTCCATTACATTGCTGGCAAAATAAATTTAAATATCCTACAATGAATCAGGAAGCTGACCCAGCACAATGAAAATCAACCGTAACTTCTCACAGGGGCGGCAACCTTATGATTTTTTTCACCCCTGAACTGTAATTGCTCACAGGTGCCGCAGATTTTTGCAGGCTCTTTTTTTCGCTATAACCTACCTATGCGGACAAAAGAGACCGTGAAAAGCTGGGGTGCCTGTGAGCGATTACCTCTGAACTGATCCGGGCAAACCACAATGCAGTTAATTACGACACACATCAACGCAGACTTTGACGGTCTGGCTTCAATGGTGGCAGCAAGCAAGCTGTACCCTGGCGCTGTCATGGCATTCCCCGGTTCCCAGGAGCGAAATGTCCGGGAATTCATATCAGAAAATCTTCAGAACGACTATGAATTTCTTACTGCAAAGCAGGTCAATACTGCAAAAATAAACTCCCTTATCGTGGTGGACACAAAGGTAGCCGGCAGACTTGGATCGTTTGCGGACTGCCTGCAAAACCCGAACCTGGAAATCCATCTCTATGATCACCATCCGGGCAATCACGGAGACCTTAATGGTGCAGTGGAAATAGAGGAAAATTTCGGTTCCACAACCACCCTGCTTGTCAACATACTGCAGAAAAAAAATATCCCGTTTTCAAAAAAAGAGGCGACACTCTTCGCTCTCGGCATATACGAAGACACAGGTTCCCTGACCCATCTCTCCACAACTCAGGAAGACCTTATGGCCGCGGCCTATCTCGTTGAAAAAGGGGCGGAACTGGACCAGGTTTCCCGATTTATCACCCATGAACTGAAAAGCAGTCACATCGACATCCTGCAGCAGCTCCAGAAAAACGCCAGGAAGTATACCATTCAAGATATACCGATAGTTATCGCCACCCATTCGCTCCCTGAATATGTTGACGAATTTGCGCCCATAGTGCGCAGGTTCATGACGATGGAAAATATCGATGTACTTTTTGCTCTAATCTCCATGGGGGGCAGGATTTATCTCATCGCACGCAGCCGCATGGCTGACGTAAATGTGGGTATCATTGCCCGGGACATGGGAGGAGGCGGTCATCCGACAGCGGCATCCGCCACGCTTAATGATATCACCCTGATACAGGCCCAGGAAAGACTGATCCTTTCCCTGCACAGACATATTCTTCCCCAACCCATTGCCAGGGAAATGATGTCACAACCTGCCATTTCGGTGTCACCGGAAACCCCCATCAGTCAGGTGAAAGAAATCCTCACACGCTACAATATCAACTCCATGCCGGTATGTGATGAAAGTCAGCACTCCCCGGGATCACTTTCAACACTTGCCGGTATCATCACCCGCCAGGTTATTGAAAAGGCGGCTCACCATCACCTTGATCATCGCCCGGTTTCAGACTACATGACCACCGAAGTCGTGACCCTCCCGTTCAATGCAACACTGGCCGATATCCAGGAACTTATAATTGAACACCATCAGCGGTTGATCCCCATAGTGGAGAACAATTTAATCATAGGGGTCATCACTCGAACCGACCTGCTGAACAGGCTGGTCAATGACCCGGCCCATCTACCGAAAAACCTCCTCCATGAATCAGAACATCCGTCTCTTGAGAAAAAGCGGAATGTCAACAGCCTCATTGTCGACTGTCTTGACCGCAATATGATACAGCTTCTTCAGACAATAGGAGATGTGGCCGAGGAGATGAACTACAATGCCTTTGCAGTGGGAGGTTTCGTTCGCGACCTGCTTCTGAAAAAACAGAATTTTGATCTGGATATAGTCATTGAAGGTGACGGGATTATTTTTGCCAGAAAACTTGCCGGCCATCTTAAGGGCAGATACAGAACCCATAAACGTTTCAAAACGGCTACGGTGATTCTTCCCGACGGTTTTAAAATCGATATCGCCACAGCAAGACTGGAATATTATGAATATCCGGCTGCCATGCCGACCGTGGAACTCTCTTCTATCAAACTCGATCTCTATCGCCGGGATTTCACCATCAACGCCATGGCCATCCAGCTGAATCCCATCCATTTCGGTATGCTGATCGACTTTTTCAACTGTCAGAACGATCTCAAACAGCGCACCATAAAAGTACTGCATAACTTAAGTTTTGTTGAAGATCCCAGCAGAATTTTCAGGGCAATCCGGTTTGAAAAGCGGATGAATTTCCTTCTTTCACCGCATACGAAACGTCTTATCGTCAATGCGGTTAATATGGAACTGTTTGGAAAACAGCACGACCCCCGGTATTTCAATGAGATCAAAATCATTCTTTCCGAGGAAGACCCGCTCCCTGCCATTGAACGACTGGCACAGTTCAATCTTTTTCCATTCCTCTGGCCGGATCTGCGTCCCCACCTGAAAATCGATCGACGGTTCAGGCATATCCTCACCCAGGCACACAACGCTATTTCCTGGTATCATCTCCTCTACCTGGAAGAAGAATGCAGAAACTGGATAGTCTACCTCCTGGCCATCTTCGGCAGATCCGGACAGAGAGAACTGAAGTCATGCTGCACACGCTTTAAGGAAAGCCCGAAAACAACAGAATTCCTTCTTCAGGAAAAGGCCATGGCGGACAGGGCCATCAATCAACTTGCCCGCAGTTCGACATACACAAATAGTCAGATCGCCTCTCTTCTCGAAGAGCTGCATATTGAAGGCCTTCTCTATATCATGGCACTGGCAAGAAAAAATCATGTGAAAAAAGCGGTATCCCTTTATGTGACAACCCTGCGGAACGTGGAACCTGAACTGAAGGGAAAGGACCTGGTCAACCTGGGCTACAAACCAGGCCCACAATTCAAAACCATTCTGACAAAAATGCGGGATTTCAGGATGGATGGCCTGGCCGAGAGCCGGGACGATGAACTTGTTCTCTTGCGAAAACATTTTCCTCTTTGATCTTACGCCGACAATGCTTATTCTCTCGCTCAGTTATTTATAACCTGAATCCGTCACGAATTCCGGTAAAAACCAAATCTGCAATCATTACACCCTGTCTCCATGCAAAACTCCATCATAGAATTCATTATCCTTGCCCCACCCCTGCTCTTTGCCCTCACCTTCCATGAATTTGCCCATGGCTATGTAGCCTGGCGTTTTGGGGATCCGACCGCAAAAGATGCCGGGAGACTGACACTCAACCCGCTCAGTCACCTGGATCCCATCGGCACAATTGCTTTCTTTTTTATTAAATTCGGCTGGGCCAAACCTGTACCGGTCAATCCCATTTATTTTAAAAACCCGAAAAGAGACATGCTCTGGGTGGCCCTGGCCGGCCCTGTCACCAATCTGATACTGGCGATTCTCAGCGCCTTTATAATCAAATTTATATGGGCTCTGGCCACCATGCTGCCCTATTCTCCACTTGCCGAAGCAATCCTCGTCCCCTTAAGCAGGATGCTGATTGCTTCAGTCTGGATCAATCTTGTACTCTGTATTTTCAATTTTCTTCCCATCCCTCCCCTGGATGGCAGCCGTATCCTGACCGGCCTGCTTCCCGACAACCTGGCCAGATCATATATGCGGGTTGAGCGCTACGGCTTTGTCATCATACTTCTTCTTGCCTTCAGCGGCCTGCTCTCAAGAGTTATTTTACCGATTATCAGTTTCGCAAACAACATGCTGCTTTCATAATATACGTCAGCGCCATTGAACTTCGCATCTCCAACGGGCAAGCGCAAACTCAGAACTTGCCAATTTCAGGATTCAGGTTTCATGAGTCGCACCCGCGATTCATGAAACAGAGCCCCACCACCCATGTCGGTAAGGTTCTGGGACGTTAGATCATTTATTGCTCCTTCATTCTTTTCGCTCTGCCAGAAAATTCCTTCAGCAACCAGCAACCCCCGGCGTGTATCCTTTGTCAGATGGGCAACCCGACTCGTTCTACCCCGGAAATTCTCCAATATCACCAGATCTCCGTGAACAATACCTGCTTTTTCTGCATCCTCTGGATGGATCAACACCTCCCCGGAAAAATCCTGCTGACTCTCCCCGAAGGTGGAATTCAATAAATCCGCATGGGGTGGAGTGATGAGCTTATAAGGAAACCGCCCCAGAAGATCTATATCATCGAACTCTTTTCCGGGCTGAAGGCAGGGAATTTCCGGTTCCAGGGGAGAAAACGGCGCACTGAACCGGAACTTCATATCCATACCTGTCAAAAGTGATTGCTTTTTCCTGGACCTGGTGGAATGAACATACCCTCCCGCCATAACCTGATCAAGTGCAACTTCCCCTGGCAAGCCATCCATATCAATCAGAAAATTCCTTATTCTCTCATCACAGCTCTGGGAAAAGACCGGATCGTCATAACCCATTTTCCGGGCCAGTGTCTGGAAAAAATCAAAATTGGACATGGCCTCACCCCGGGGAGGAATAACCGGCTCCACAACCCCCATGTAAAAATGCCCATAGGCAGTATAAACATCCCTGTTTTCGAGAAATGTGGTGGCAGGCAGCAGGAGATCGGCATAGCGGGCGGTTGGAGTCATTACCTGTTCATGGACTACAGTAAACAGATCATCGCGTAACAACCCCTTTTTTACCATTGCACTGTCCGGAGCAACACTTAAAGGGTTACTGTTATAAACAAACAGGGCCATGACCGGTGGATCAAGAGTTGTAAGGGCCTGACCAAGCTGGATCATATTCACCTTTCTGGTCGTTTTTTCAGCAAGGTCAGGCCGGGTCAGCTCCGCCTTTCTCCCCTGGAAAGCTCCGCTGCTATACAGAACACCCCTGCCTGTCCCTTCCCCGAAAAGACCGAGAACAGCCGCCAGAGATGTGATCGCCCGCAAAGCCATCCCGCCCCTGCGATTACGTGAAAGCCCAATACCAATACGAAGAAAAGTTTTCGGCTGATTCGCCAGGAGAAGAGCCAGGTCTGTAATCTGCTCCCGGTTTACACCACACTGATCTGTAAATTCACGCCAGCCGGTTTCCCGCAGATAAACAGCAAGTTTTTCAAAACCTGTGGTGTTGTTTTCAATAAAACTGTTGTCCTGTCGATCCAGCTCCAGAAGAGCTTTTATCATCCCCAGGGCCAGAGCAACATCTCCTCCCGGCTCAAGGGATACGTAGATATCCGCACTTCTCCCTGTACTGTTGCGATAGGGATCAATCACCAGCAATCTGCCACCTTTTTTCCTGGCTTCCACCACATACTGCCAGAAATGGATATTGGTTACCCTGCAGTTGATTCCCCAGCAGACAACGAGGTCAGCGTCCCCCGCCTTTTCCGGCGGTGAACCCGGCATATTTCCGCACTGCTTCTTCCATCCGGCACCGGCAGCGGCAGAACAGATAGTCTGATCCAACCTGGAAGCACCCAGTTTATGGAAAAAGGGATAACCGGCAAAACGATTGACCGCTCCCATGTTTCCGGCATAGGAATAGGGCAGAATTGTATCGGCGCCATATTTCCTTTTTATTTCAGCCAGTTTTTCCACAAGAAGATCAAAGGCCTCATCCCAGCTGACACGACGAAACCTGCCCTCCCCTTTCCTGCTCTCACGCACCTGGGGAAACAAGATTCCTGAATCACCATAGAGTCGCTCCGGATATTTCCTCATTTTGCGACAGATGAAACCGTTGGTTACCGGATGTTCTCTATCTCCTGTAATGCTCACGACCCTGCCGTCTTCAATTGTGGCAACGATGCCGCAACTGTCGGGGCAGTCGAGAGGGCATATTGTTTTTTTCTTTTCCATATTTTTTATTTTCTGAAGTGCAGGATTTGGGTATCAGATAATAAGACGTACCCCACCCAGATCCGCCAGTCCATAGATAAAATGTGTTCCCGGAGAACCTATAAACATCAGATTAGCGGGAATATTCCATTCTTTCGACAGTTTCCTGATCAGCTCCGGACCAAAAGTCCCCAGCAGGGGCACAAACTCTATATCTATGTCAGGATAAGCTTCATCGAGAAACTCTATATCCTTCTGCAGACCGGGGGAAATTTCATCCTCACTCCCAACCACAGTAACAACCTTGATTCGGTTGGTGTGTTCATTCCTCTGCACATAGAGCATTGCCTGGTTGAGATTGGCCAGATTATCTCCCCTGGTAAAGAAAACAATCTGCTGGGAATTAATGGCCTCAATACGGGAACGGATGGACTGGGAGATATTCGTCATCCGTTTTATCAGAAACATGAACATGGAACGGACCAGAAACAGATAGGCCCGCAGGATGGCTATCCTGCCAAGCATGATTGACACGAGAATAACTGCGGGGACAAAATATTCGAGAAACATCAGCAGGTAATGAAAATTCATCATGGCATTGCCGATAAGACCGACGATTACCGCAGCTACTGCCAGCAGAACGGAAAAAAGAGGAGCAACTGTTGGACGCGGCAAACTGGCACGCTTTGTTTTCAGAAGAATATTACCTATGCCGAAAAGCGCCATCACCGAGAGAAAGGAAATGGTGTATACTCCTGCCAGGGCCTTGAGATCACCTTTTGTGATCACAAGTACCGAGACACAGAGAACAAAGAAAGCGATAATGATACGGTGTGTCGTATTCCGCCGGCTCTTTTTCAGGAAAAACTGGGGCAGACAACGATCCAGAGTCATTCTGTGAATAAGACCGTTTACACCGACAAAACTCGTCAGCACCGCACCGGAAAGCACCAGGGCGGCATCCACGGAAATAAGGACACCAAGCCAGTTTCCGCCGGAAATATGGGCCAGGTAAGTCAACAGAGCATTCTGATGTTCCGGAACCTGGCTCATGGGTATCAGGGCAAGGACCAGCAACGCAATGACCGGATTAAAAAAGGAGACCGCGATCCACATGTTCCTCAGGGTTTTTGGAAAAACTCCTTCCGCCTGTTCTTCAACAAAATTAGAAGAACTTTCAAAACCTGAAATACCAAGGAGTGATGCGGAAAAACCAAACAAAATTGCCATTCCAAGCCCACCCTGGGCAGGAGTCGAAAGATTAAGCTGCAATATATCAAAACCATTCTGCAGGAGAAAAAAACCGCCGGCTCCCAGGAGAATAACCAGAGACACCATATGAAAAATAAAAATCCCGATGGCAACCAGTGCTGACTCTGTAATACCGATAATGGAGAGCACCATAAAAAAGGCCAGAAGGCCTACGGTTGTCAACTCAACGGGAATCACCTCAAAAATCGTATGCAGGTAGTGTATGGCCTCAGATGCTGAGATAACAGCTGTTGCCATATAGGAAAGTATTGTCAGACAGGCGGCAATCGATGCGCGAAACTTGCTTGTGGTATTCAGAAGGGCATTGTAGGCACCGCCGTTCAGCGGCAATGCGCCCACCACTTCCGCGTAAATCCCCCTGTACAGATAGAGAACACCGGCTACCATCAGCAGTACGAGAGGTGCCCATTTCCCAGAATAAATGACAGCGAGGGCCGAAACATAAAGGCAGGAGGAAGTTATATCGTTGCCGCATATTGCCGTTGCAGGCAACTGCCCCATTCCGCCTTTTTTATGTTCAGTTATATTTCGTATTGTATTTTCTTCACTTCTGTTTTTTTTTGTCAAACCCGATTCCTTTGTTCTTTCCATACATTTTCCAACCACGAGCATATCTGACTATACCAAAACTCAGCCTGACAATTATGAGACTGGAGATGACCTGTGTTTTTATATAATCAGATATTCATACCATCCAGAACATCATAATATAACTTTTGTATCCTGAGTGAAAGAAATGATTATACTTTGCACTGATTTTGAATTATGAGTATTTTCTGAAACCGGCAGACAGAGATGAAACTGAGCACAATGTTTCTGAATGCCTGTTCTCATAAACAATCAGACTTCAAGGCCATGACAGCAAAAACCTCTCCGGAATCTTTACTGGCTCAGTCGTACGACAACCTTGTGCAACTGGAAACGAGTTCTCTTTCCTTTCACAGGGAAGCGTCATCAGTGGCTGAATTCATTGAACTGTACGTCAGGAACCTTTTCAGATTGAGCGGGAAGGAGTTTAAGACAATCTTGCGGCAAAACAGGGAACTCCACTCAAAAGCCGACCGGAAAGAACAACGAGGAAAAGACCCGGTTGATGCCTTGCGAGTACAGATGCGGCAAAATAATACGTTTGGAAAGTTGTTGCGGAGATATTCAAATCATCTTGGGGCCCTGGACTGTATTCTCGACACCAAGGCCACAGCAGCCCTTGTCCACCAGATTCAGAACCTGCCCCTTTCAGCCACCATAGCCAGCCGGGTGACTGGCTGCGAATTCGGCTCCGGAACAGGTATCCTGGCGGTCGCCGGTACGATTCCATTTGTACGAAAACAAAAATCAGTTACCGTCCACACCTTTGAACAATCAACGGAACCGGGTGAAGACGCCATGAAAATCGTGGAGATTCTTCTCGCTGAAAGTAAATACAGGGACCAACTGGAATTTCACCTCCACAGAAAAGACATCACCACCCCCGAGCCCTATAAAATTGTCAGGAAAGCGACAGAAGAAAGCGGTCCCCTTGCTCTCTGGATCTCAGAAACCTTTGGTTTCCAGACAAGGACACCGGTAATTTCAAAAGACCTGGAATCATGCTCTTTTGCAGACCCTCCGGGAACCACCCGCTACTCCCGGGAGCTGGAAGAAAAATATGACCCTTTCCCGCTTGTGCTCAAACATTCCTGTGAATTTTTTGATCATTTCCTGAAAAACATCCGCAGCGGAAAAATTATCGCCTTTCCCGATATCGTCACCCCGAGAGTCATCATTAACGGTAGAAAAAGCGCTTTTCTGGCACCGGACGGAACCTGGAGAAAGCTCCACAGAATTGGACAATCCTATGACATGCTGCCACCGTGTGTACCGTCACGATGGTTTATCAGTGAACGTTCCAGACCCGTCAGGAAAAAAACTTTTCGCAAACCGATCCGAAAGAAAAAAAAGAAAAAATAAAGATACGTTACTCTGCGTTTTTCATTTTCCCGGCAATTCCGGCATCAAATTTTTTCTTGTTGATCACGAACCGTTCATGCCGGCCACGGGTAATACGATCAACCCCGTCATGTGCCTCAACGATGAAGGTGAGTTTTTTCCCCTCAACCCTGATCAGCTCAACTGTTGCAGTCACTGTAAAACCGGGCGGAGTTGCAGCTTCATGGCTGATATCTATACCGATCCCCACAGACTGTTCCCCCGGCCAGTCCAGATGGGGATTAATCGCCTTTATACAGGTCCATTCCAGGAGTCCAACCAGGAATCCGGTTGCAAACACTTCCGGCATTTCAATAAATTCGGAAGCCTCAGGATAAAGAGAGGCAACTGTTTTGGATTCCGGTACTGTAAACATGTGCTCATAACGAATCCCCGGCTTCAAAGTGTCTTTCATGACAAGCCTCCTCTTAAAGACTCATTGTAATTACACTGCATCACCATCCAACCCTCACGGATTGTAACCACTCACAGGGGGCAGCAACTCTGTGATCAATTACACAGATTCATGGTCAACCCAGAATGGCATGGCCGTCATAAAGATATCGTTTGATCTTATGGGTTGCTGTTTTGATAAAAGGTTCTCTTCTCTCAAAAACTTTTGCAATTCTGGATGTCTTTGACAGTTCCGTGTTAATTTCACTGCGCATTGTTTCCAGAAGGTCTTCAATATAGGCACGCCTTTCAGCCCTGGACCGACCGGCAGTCTGGTCGTCAATAAACTCGTAATCCGGATAAATCCATGCCTCCAGTCGACCACTGTTTTCAATCACCAGACTTTCCACCACCCAGTGAAACGCATTTATCTTATGCTCAATAGCCTCCGGATAAATGTTTTCTCCATTGGCCATTATGATGACATTTTTTGACCGGCCACAGACATGCAGGTTGCCAAAATCGTCTATATATCCAAGATCTCCGGTAGCCAGCCAGCCGTCACGCCCCAGGGCGGCTCTGGTTGACTCTTCATCGTTGTAATAACCTTTCATGACATTCGGCCCGCAGACACAGATTTCTCCGATTCCGGATTCCCTGTCCGGTTCCACAATTTTCACTTCGACACCGGGCAATGGTTTTCCGGTGGAACCAATGACAATGGTTTTGTCATTCTTTGGACCACCAGCAATCAGAGGAGATGATTCCGTCATACCGTAACCGATCAAATAGGGAAATTCCGCTTCATACAGGAAACGCTCCACCTCAGGATTCAACGCGGCGCCACCAATTCCCATCAGCCCCAGATTTCCTCCAAAAAAAGTCAGCAGTTTTTTTCCTATTTTCCGATAAATAAATTTTCTCCCCACACCTGTTTTGCAGATAAGACTGAGCAGTCTGCTCTTTTCTATCTGGGGCAGAACCCGTTTTTTATAGATCTTTTCCAGAACGAGCGGAACGGCAAAAATCACAAAAGGCTTCTCATAACTGCAGAGCTTCTGCAGGATAGCGGGTGTCGGAGACTTTCCCGCATAGGCTATACGACAACCAAAAAGCAGAGGCAGAATAAATCCACAGGTAAATTCATAGGTATGGGACATGGGAAGAATGGACAGCCAGGTCGAACCGGGTTTGATTTCCATCAGGCTTGATGCCGCGTAGGCATTTGAGGTCAGATTCTTATGGCTCAGCATAACAGCCTTTGAGTAACCCGAGGTTCCGGAGGTATAGAGAACAGCAGCAATATCATCTTCTTCAACGGCAGGAAAGACTGGATCCTCAAGGCTTTCCCTGAGAGCACTCAGAGCCTCCTCTAAATAGGCAGAAAAGGGTGTCACCGGAATAACACCGATGATTGCTTCATAGTCATCCAGGGTAATAATGGGGCCTTTCAGTTCTTCACTCAGTTCATAGACCTTTTCTATCTGTTTCTGGGTGGTGAAAAGAATCTTGATCTGCATCTCCTTTAGAATATGATGAACATCACTCTCAGGCAGATCAGGAAGAATTGGAACAGCTACCGCACCTATTCGAACAATGGCCAGGTAGGCAATTCCCCAGTTATGAGAATTTTCACTGAGAATGGCTATGCGATCCCCTTTTTTGACTCCCTCATTCTGCATTCGTTCTGCAAGGGCGATTATTCGCCTGTGAAACTCCCCGTAAGTCAGGGGTTTTTCCATGGCCATACCAATAGCCGGTCTTTCCCTGAATTTAAAACTGCTGGAGTCGATAACATAGTTGAGGGTCATGCTCACTTCCACATCCGAAACCATAAATCACCCCTGCTGAAAGCCCCCTGCCAGGACACTGTTTATTTTACCGAATTCCTGAATCTGTGATCGTTCGATGCAGTCTGATTTTTTTGGATGCATTGATTACAATTCTTGCTGTTTCCATGAGTTAAAATAAATCAGAATGCATTAAGCGAACCCCCCGAAGAGATAAGTGATTTTTCCACCAGAAGCGTTAGCAAAAATAATCACAAACCCGCCACAAATGCAGAAAATTCACACCGGACCAATGGCGCAATTGTACACAAAACAGTAACTCCGGTCAATTCTGTACCGAAGTTGTGTATTTTAAAGGTAATTACTCACAGGCACCCCAGCTTTTCACGGTCTCTTTTGTCCGCATAGGTAGGCTATAGCGAACAAAAGAGCCTGCAAAAATCTGCGGCACCTGTGAGCAATTACAGTTCAGATGTAATAAAATCATATAATTGCTACCCCTGTGAG